>JACVIX010000007.1 GCA_015711725.1 Candidatus Geothermincola primus
GCCGAGACCTTGTCCAGATGATGGGTAGTGCAGCCACTCCTCTTCATATAGCTGGCAGCCTGATAGACGGCGATTCCCACCGCTCCTCCACCAAAGGCAGCGAGAAATCCGGGGTCCACCCCTTGCTGGAACTGAGCTGCGGCATCCGCCAGAGCTACGGTATTCAACCCCATGGTAGAATTGCCGTCCGATTGTTTCTCGAAGGCGATGGCCATCACCGTATCATAAAGACCTGACGCCACAGCATAGTAGGCTCCATGTCCCACCGAACCACCAGTGGTACCACCAGTGGTGATACGCAAGAGAGGTTTACCATAGGCTCCCCAATGTCCTGCGCCCCATATCTCAGGCATATTCACGCCTTCAAAAGCGGGCATATTACCGGTGACAATGGCGTCCACATCCTTGGGCTTCAAGCCAGCATCCTCGTAACAAGCGCTCACTGCTTCCCATACTAGCTCGGCGATGTTTACATCCCGTCGCTTGCTCACGTGCCTGGAGTATCCCACTCCAACCACCGCTACGTCTTTATATCCCATCCTACTCACCTCCCAGCACGAAGACCACGCTTTCCTGGGCGCAGGGACCAGTCTGTCCGGTAGCCACGGCTGTCTTCACCCCGGGTATCTGGCGTTCCCCCGCCTCTCCGCGAATCTGAATCGCCGCTTCGATGATGCGGGCAAGCCCGGTTGCGCAGACCACGTTGGCCCCGATCGCCCCGCCGGAGGCGTTTACCGGGAGTTTGCCATCCCGCTTAGTGGCTCCAGAGTCGAAGAAAGCTCCCCCCTCACCACGGCCGCAGAAGCCCAATGCCTCGTAGCCCATCAGCTCCTCGTGGGCGAAGTTCTCGTGCACCTCGGCTAAATCCACCTGGGAAACGGGATCTTTGATACCCGCCATGGCGTAGGCTTTTTCAGCCGCCATCTTGAGAGAAGTCATCTCCTCCAATGGACGCTCAGTTAAGTAAGAATCGTGGGCGAAGCCCACCCCTTTTATCCACACCGGCTTCTCCGCTTTTTTTGCCATTTCGCCTGCGGCAAGCACTAAGGCGCAGGCTCCGTCGCAGTAAGGAGCCACCATCAGCTCGGTTATGGGCTCATAGAGCTTACGAGAAGATAGGACTTTTTCCGAGGAAGCCCCAGCAAGCTTATTAAAAGCCAGGGGGTTGCGTGAGGCGTTGTCCAGGTTCTTAGCGGCGACGCCGGCAATCTGTTCCTCGCTCACCCCGAAGGCGTTCATATAGGCACGAGCCTGCAGGGCAGCTGCGGAGACCTCATTGAGCAGCCAGCGCTGCCGGTCGAAGGTGGGATCAAACATCATGATGCCTGGAATCCAGCGGGCATATACGGAAGCCTGGCTCTCACCAATGATTAAGGCTACATCATGATCACCGGAGAGGATGCGCATCAAACCATAGATGGCGGCGTAAGCTCCGTCCATCTCCACTTTGGACTCATTTTTGTGCCAAGCGGCTGCAGGTTCCACCAGGCGCATGTTGGAGATGGTGCGCCCATCCAGATAGTCGTTGTTGGCGGTGATCACAGTGTAGCGGTCCTCTTGTTTGAGCCCAACGGCTTCCAAGGCAGCCTTTGCCACCTGAAGCACCTGCATTTCACGGGAAGCGTTGGCGTCTGCCTCATAGGGAGTCTGAGCATAAGCGATAATAGCGACTTCTCTTTCCATGCCTCTCACCCCCTACTCAGCGGGCCGATAGCCGGCCAGCATATTGACGAAATTCTCCGCTTCCGGATCTATGACCGCTTTCACCTTCATGCCCACCGAGGCGTTCTGGCCTTCCAGGCGAGCCGCCACGCAAGTGTCCGCCCCATCATGTTTGACCATAACGATTATCTCCGGCTGGGGAAGGTCCTCCAGCTCCCCATTGGCGCCAACCTTCACATGAGCCATGGTGAAGGATTCCACCGTCCCCGTCTCCGGAAGCTCCACCCAATCCTCACATTTGGCGAAGCAGTGCTGGCAGACCATGCGGGGCGGTAATGAGACCTTGCCACATTCGGGACATTTGGAACCCCTAATCTTGCCTTCTTTCAGCCCATCGTAGAAGTAGTCCATCCAATTACCCACCGACCACTGGAAAGCCGGATTGATAGGGATGGACGACCTCGGCACCGGGCCGATATCAATTCCTGCTCCCATTCGACCACTCCTTTCTATCCACTTTGCTTGCTTTTGCTGAAAAGAAGAGTGCCGCCAACCCCAGAAGGCACTATGATGAGAAACTTGGACATAAGAACAGAGAGCATTTCTCGCATCAAGTTGTCCTCCCTCCTTATCCTGCACCAACAGTCTAGCAGAAAAACTAACCGCGGGGTAGCCCTTATCCTTTACTTGTAATGGATTTAATGTTTAAAATAAATGTTGGAGTCTGTTGGAGCCGAAGTTTACCTAGTAAAATGAAGACGGTGCGGGGTGGAGCAGTCAGGTAGCTCGTCGGGCTCATAACCCGAAGGTCGCCAGTTCGAATCTGGCCCCCGCTACCAGCGAAGCAAGCCAGCGCAAGCTGGCTTTTTTCTCAATACGCACTCAACAGCTCATTTCCAAAAGCCAACGAGCTATATTCTATTAAAAGGTCGGTTGGCTACTTCCATCGTTTCACCCAACTCGAAAAAGACTTATCACTTCCTCCATACAGACTGAAAAAAATAGGAAGACAGAACGTTCATAAAGTCGCGAAGCTATAGATTACTCGCCAAATATATTTCGTGTTTCGCTCATTTTAATTTGTCAACAATAATAAACTTTGATAACATTAAATTACATTTGTAACAGCAGATATTAGGGATTCCATGTGCAAGGATGTCTCATGGAGCTGTATCTCCAGGAGTATCGAGTATGGATTGTAAAAAGCATCTGTTAGCCGGAATTGCAGCAATACTTATTTTGGTGACGGCTGGGACGGTACTCTGGGTATTTTTTAAAATCAGTCGCCAAGAAAGTTCCTCTCCCGATGATATCTCGGTTGAGCCGGTTGTCACCTTTACCCATGAGCAGAACGTGGGTCCTCCTTTGAGCTTCGAAACACCCGCCTATATAAGAATCCCCGCCATAGGGCTAAACCAGGAGGTTCGGGAAGGAAGTGATAACGAGGAGGAGTTATACAAAATACTGGAGTTGGGACCTATCCACATTCCCCATACCGCCTTTCCCGGACAGAAGGGCAACTGCGTGATATCGGGTCATCGTACCACCTATACCCGTCCCTTCAACCGTCTGGACGAATTAAAAAAAGGCGACGTTATCTACATCGAGAATCCTCGAGGGCTTTATGAATACACAGTATACGTCTCTTTCCTTATTAAACCCTTGGACAATCCCACCCTGCCCACACCGGACCCCGTGCTCACCCTTACCACCTGTCATCCAGAGGGCTCCGACGCCTATCGCTTGGTGGTAAGAGCTAGTCTGACCAAGTTCACTCCGGTGGAACTGATGACCAAATGAGCATAATTATTTTACATAATGTAAATAAAATATCGAGTTACCCGGATGTGTATTATAAAACTTCCTCAGCGCCACTCAGTTACCGGCGACCATAAATTTTTTCGCTAACAAACTCTAATCTTTTTTTTAGGATCGCGCTATTTTTGGCTCTACCTACCTTTACTGCGTTCTCTTGGTCAATTCGCCCAAAACTTCCCCTAATTTTTTCATCTTTTCCCCGTAGGTGGCCCAATCGCCTGCCCTCAGCGCGCTTTGAGCCTCTTGATAGAGCTGGTTGGCCTGTTTTATCAGTTCCTCCGTGGTCACTTGAGGTTGGGGTTGGGGTTGAGGCTGTGGCTGGGGTTGAGGCTGTGGTCTACCCCCTACCAAAGCGGACAAGGCGTCCTCCAGGGTCTCCTCCATGGTCACGTTCTTGCCATCGGAGACGATCACTCGCTTCAGCTGGGGAATCGCCGGGTTCTGCGCTAAAAGATAGAGAGGCTCCACGTAGATGAGGGATTTCTCCACTGGTATCACCAAGGTGTTTCCCCTGATAACCTTGGACCCCGCCTGGTTCCACAAGGTTATCTGCTCAGAGATTTGAGTCTGCTGGTCCACAAGAGATTCGAATTGTTGCGGCCCTGCCACCAGTGTGGAAGCGGGAAAGACGAAATTGATGATCTTGCCATAATTGGGCCAATCACAGCGAGCCGCCACCCAGTTAACCATATTGGCCTTTCCATATGGAGTGAAGGGGATCATCAGCACCATCTCTTCTTTCTCCTCTCCCGGGAGTTTGAGGATAACGTAATAAGGCCGCAGTGCCTGGGAACCCTTGTCCACGGTATAAGTCTGGGTGGGTAATTCCCAGAGGTCCTCCTTCTGATAGAAGGCACTGGGGTCGTTCATGTGATAGCTTTTGTATATCTCCATCTGAGTCTTGAAAAGGTCTTCCGGATAACGTAGATGTTTCATCAGCTCCTGGGGCATCTCCTCATAAGGCTTGAACAGTCCAGGAAAGATCTTTGAATAGGTCTGCGCCACTGGGTCATTGGAGTCTATCAAGTAGAAGCTCGTGGTGCCATCGAAGGCATCGATCACCACCTTCACCGAGTTGCGAATGTAATTCAAATCCCCCTGGTGCTTGGAATAGGGATAGTTGTTGCTGTAGGTATAGGCATCCTGAATCCACAGCTGCCTTCCCTCCTCAGTCACCACTATATATGGATCCGCGTCCAGTCTAAGGAAAGGGGCAATGGTGTGAATCCTGTCTCTTATGTTGCGCCGGAACATTAGCCTGCTCTCCGGTTTGATGTATCCGCTGAAGAGTAAGGAAACATCCTTGAACCTAATGGTAAACGCCAGTCTCCTTATGAAGTTACTAATGGGAATTCCCCCAGACCCTTCATAGTAAGGCTCCACATAACGATTGACGTTTCCCAGGGGATAATCGATCTCTTGAGCCGTAGTTCTCACCACCACGTAATCGTGTGCCTGCTCGCTGTAATAGAGCTGGGGAACCTGGATTTCCACGCCCAGTCCTTCCTGGGATACCGGAGGTATATCTTTGATTATCAGAATGGGGTCACCATCGAGATTCTTCTTATTGCTTGGCGCCATACACAGACCGTAACCATGAGTATAAGAGAGACGCTGGTTCTGCCAGGACTTGGCGGCGGCGCTTAGCTGATCGTAAACAAGTTCGCGGGGGGAAACCAGCATCTGGGTATATACTCCATTATTCACCGTGTAACGATCCACGTCCACATCGTTAAAATTATACTCTTGACGCAGCTCCTGCCTCTGATTGAGTACCTGCAGCATCACCGTGGGGTCCCAAAGTCTTATATTTTCAATGGTCACCTCGTTATCGGATAAATCCTTGGCGGTGAGTCTCCCCTCAAATGGAAAGTCCTCGCTGTATATTGACGCGTCCTCCCCATCGTTTTGCAGATTATAGGCGTCCTGGGTCATCTCGATGTTATAGCCTATATAGGTGACTTCCCTGCCAAGTTCCTTCGGCTTCACCACGTAGGTCTGAATGATGAAGGGGTAGAGAGCGCTCGCCAGCAGCAACACCACAAAGAAAATTCCTAGACCGGCCAAGGGAAGCCTCCAACCTCGGTAGCGGATATTGACGACGAACAAGGCCGCGCAGATTATGGAGATTACCAGCATGATCCAATAGGCGGGTATGTGGGCGTGCACATCGGTGTAGTTGGCACCAGTAAGAGCCGCTCTCGACCTAAATAAGGTTGCATACATATCGAGGCGGAACCGCCAGGCCTGAATCAAGAGAATCAGCCCCGCCAACACCGAAAGATGCGCCTTTGCATGCCCAGCGAAGCGTTGGTTTTTCCGGCTGAAATTGATGGCTCCGTAGAGGAAATGCACGGCTGCGGTGAGGAAAAACACCGCGATGAGCGTGGAGAGAAGCCATCCGGAGACGTATTGATGGAGAGGGTATTTAAACATGTAAAAGCTGATGTCCTTGCCAAAGATGGGATCCGACTTGCCCATCTGGGCATGGGTAAAGTATTTCAGCACCGTCTCCCACTGCCGCGAAGACCCCCAGGCGACGAAGAAAGAAATTACGATGGAAAGAGCCAGTAACCCTCGCCCCAGCCATTTCCCTGCGCTCTCCCGGAAGTCGGAGAGGGTGGCTTCCACGGAACTGGTTCCTCCCTGAATCACCTCATACTTGGGCGTCAGTTTTTTTGCCAGATAGAGGTTTATATATAAGATAAAGAAAAAGACCGCCCCGAAGAGGAAAAATACCCAGATTCGTGTGGTGATGACCTTCCAGAAGACACCGGTATAACCCACTTCTTTGAACCAGAGGTAATCCGTATAGAAAGTGGAGAGAAAAGAGGCGGAGAGAATCAATACAATCAACACCAGGATAACTATTCCCACAATCCACTTGGTGCGTTTGCTAACTTTATCCCATCTCTCCTTCACCCCCTCGCCACCGGAAGGGATTTTCTTGCCGCCTTTCCCAAAAAGAATGGGCGGCCATTTACCCCCTTTGAGCAGTTCTTCCCATGAAAACTTATCTTGGGGCATGAAATCCTCCTTTTCCCGCCCTATCCCCTAGGATTAACCCACCATCTCTTTGCAAGCTTTTACCACCTGGGGAAGTACTTCTCCCGCCTTTCCTAGACAGACCAGGTCCGCCAGTCTGTCATGTACCGTGGTGGTGGTATTGAAAAATATCAGCCTTCCCCCGTTCTTTCGGGTATACAGAGGAAGGGAAGCCGCGGGGTAAACCTCTAGGCTACATCCGATTACCAGCATAAGATCGGCGTTGGAAGCCAGTCCCGCCGCCCGCCCTAGCACCCCCGAGTCCAGGGGTTCGCCGAAAAAGATCACGTCTGGTTTGATCACACCCTGATCTATTTGGCATAGGGGCACCCGGGTATTATTCTCGCTTATTACCTTAATCTCCTCTATAGTGTACATTTTATTGCATTTCAGACAATGTCCGCTGGAATAAGTGCCATGTAGTTCAAGAACCAAGCTGCTGCCCGCTCTCTGATGCAAGTAGTCGATGTTTTGGGTGATCACGGCATCGCACTTCCCCATCTTTTCCAAATCCACCAGGGCATAATGGGCCGGATTGGGCTCAGCGTGCTCCAGGGTGGGCGAGAGCTCCCTGGCCATCTCGTAAAAACGCTCCGGATTGCGCATAAACGATTCTAGGCTCGCATAAAGAATGGGATCGTATCTTGTCCATAACCCGCCTGGCGATCGGAAATCAGGGATACCCGACTCCACAGATATTCCCGCACCGGTCAAAGCCACTACCTTCTTTGCATCTAAGATCATTTCCGCACAACGCCGGATTTCCTCCATCACCTTTTACCAACTCCTCGGCAACCTTGAATCCCTCTCTCAGCAATATGATGACGCATTGAAAAGTTATTATACTTTTCCGCGAAGCATCTGAAAAGATTATAGCCCAATTCAGGCACGAGGACTATGTGCCTTCTCGATACTTGATAGATCTATCCAGCCCGCTTTCTATGACGTTTATATGAGAAGATAATAAAGTTCAGTGCACATCCGCAAAGGATGCTTCCGTTAAATCCGTCATCCCTGCCGCCAAACCAGAGTGGTAAAGTTCTTTTTTTTCAAACTATAGGGTATAAAGAACGTGAGAATCGCAGCGCATCAGATCGATAATCCCACGCCAGGAAAAGAATCATGCGGGAAAGACCTCCACTTTAAGCCCTTTTTCTTCCACAATCTCCCAGCTCGCCTTGCTTTCAACGCCATAAGCGTGCTCGAAAAGCCCTTGGGCTAGACCCACCAGCATGAGATGAATGGTGGCGTTTTCCATGAGCATGGTCATTCCCCTTTCTCCAACGCTCAAAGACGCCAGGTTGCCCAACCCACGTAGCGCTAACTGCTTCCGCAATCCTTCCTCAGGGTCTTTCAAATCTAGGGAATACATCCCTTCACGGGTCAGTCGCTTTTGGGACTCGATTACCACCTCCGGTATGGTCTCACCAAGCTCCCTTTCCAGCTCATCGAAGACCGCCTCCAGCACGGAGGGGGCAAAGAAAACCATCCGTCTTCCAGTTTCGCGACTATGAATGAGGCCATTATCAAGGTCCCAGGAGAACTCGCCTAAAAGGGTGGGGGCACCACAAGAGTTGCATCTCTGATACTCTATATTTCCCTCGCTGTATGCGTATTTCCTCATGGTCAGCCTTCCTTTGAACTCCTCAGGATGGCGGGAGGGAAACGCCCTAATCTGATAGACACCTGGGCTTACCTCCTGGTAGGAATATCCCATCTCTCTGCCCATCACCGCCTCGAAAGCCGCAACCGGGTCCACTGTCCCTAAGGTTATGGAGTAGGGATTCTCGATATTTAAAAGGATATAATCGTCATCGTCGCCTTTCACACGCCAATCCACCACCTCAAATTTTCCGTAACCAAGAACGTACCCGATTCCCAACATCCCCTGAATCACCTTGCCTACTTCCAGTTTCCCGTCGCGTACCTGCTCCTTTAAGATGTCTGGAATCACGCGATCCATATAGGCGCGAGCCGCCCGCCTTCGAGTGTTGATCACTATGCGTTCAATGGAGACGCCTACTATATCCTCTACCCCTTTCAACAGAGTCTCTAGGTTATCGCTCTCTATGAAAATGAGTATATGCCTGGTGTCACGGTTCTGGAGGATGAAGCCGCTTGAGTGCCAGGTGTGCTCCGCGGTAATGTAAGTGGGTATGCCGCATTGCGTGCATACTTCGATGCCTTCCATTTCAAACCCCCTCTTTCATCTGGACCATCCCCATCGAAGCTTAGAGGCTCCAATAATTATCGAGCTTTACCTAGAACGCTCGTAAGCAGCTACACTTGACGATCGAACCCCACGAAATATCGCTCGGAAGGCGTACTTAAAAATTTATGCCGCAAACCTTTCCTCCGTCCGACCTACCCAGGCGTTTTTCTAGGCCTCTTTATGACCAATTACATCGATCAATTACATATGAGATACATGCATGAGATACGAGGACTAAAACTATAATCTCCCTCCACACATCAAATGAACTTCTCGCCTGTTTTCATCTTAAATGCTCAAAAAAGCTAAACAAGCTTAATCCCTGCACAGATAGTGGATTTCTTCTATTCCCCACCGACCAAAGCCTCCCCGGCGACCAAGGCCAGGAAATCGTTGGAGCCATCCTCGATCAATCCCGCTCTCGCGTCGCGGAAGAGCTTTTCCACAGTGGACTCCTTGGAGAGGCCATAACCGCCGCAGAGCTGCACCGCCTCGTTAGCCACTTCAAAAGCGGCCTGTGTACAGAAAACCTTGGAAGCGATGGAATACTGGGTATAGGGAGGGTTGGTGTTGAAGTTGAATTCCATCACCGCCCGGGAGAAATATCTGCAGGCTTCCACCAGTTTAAACATATGAAAAAGTTTATAGCGCACCAATTGATGCTCGATGAGGGGTTTCCCTCCCTGGATGCGCTGTTTGCAGTATTCCAGAGCTTCCTCGTAACATGCCCGGGCAACTCCGGTAAAGAACGCACCCATGCATGCGTTGGCAGTGGAGAGGGTGATATCCAGCAGAGCCTCGTAGGAGTCCTGTTCAACCAACATATTTTCCTTAGGCACCCGCACGTCGTCGAAGTAGATCTCGCCCTGGTTGAGCGCCCTTTGCCCTAGCTTGTTCAGAGGCTTGCCCCGGCTCACCCCGGGAAGGTCCAATGGTACGATGCAGATGCCCCCTCCCGCCATGCCCATCTCCGGCTCGATGGTCAGATAGACCGCGGCGTGGGTGGCCACCGTTCCGCAGGAAACCCAGGCGGCCTTGGTTCCGTTGATCACCCATTCATCTCCCTCCAGCCTGGCCCGGCAGGAGCCGGCGCACTCCGGAAGACTGAATTGGGCGGTGAAAGGAGCCAGGGTATCGGAACCATGGTCAGGTTCGGTGATAGCCCAGCATCCGATTATTTTAGCCTCTTTATCCTCACAGAAGGGAAGTATAAAGGTGTTGACCAGGTAATCGTTGGGCACCATGCTGGAGAGGAAAGCGGGAAAGCAAGCCACCCCGAAAGCTATCATGAAGTCTATGCTGCCCCATGATATCTCCTCAAAGAGCATGTGCACCTCCAGAGGAGAGAATCCACCCCCGCCGTATATCTCTGGGATGAGTATCTTATGCAAGCCTATCTCATATCCCTGCTTAAAAACTTTCCAAAAGATGGAATCCTTGGCGATAACGTCTTCCGGATCGAGTTTGTCCAGTTCCAAGCTGGCGGGGCGGAGAACGTCCCGGGCGAACTCGTGCACAGTCTTTCGGGTCATCTCCTGTTCCTTGGTTAAATTAAGGTTAAGATCCAAATAGGGCACCAGCAATCATCTCCTTTCCGGTGATATAGCCGTGATTCTTCCGCTTCAAGACTTACTCCGCTTCAGGGTTTATAATCCTCGAACTTGTACACGTTGCTTGCGTCGGGAGAGAACTCCTCTCTGAGTATACGGTCGAGAAACTTCTCCGAGGGACTCTTGGGAATCTCGTCCACCAGCTGGAGGTAACTTGGAACCGCGTTAGCCTCCAGGCCCTCCATCGCCTTTTTAAAAATGGAGGCGGGATCGATCTGGCGGCCCTCGAAAAGCACTACCGCCGCTACTAAGTCGCTCTCACCCGGCGCTCCCGAGGCGGCGGGGATACCATATACGCACACTTCGGAGACGTCAGGATGCTCGCCGATAACCTTCTCCACATATTCGGGCTTGATGAACTCTCCCTGTCTTCTCAGAGCGGTTCCCTTACGGTAATCGAAGAAGAGCCAACCTTCCTCATCCCGGTGCACCATATCGCCTGTGCGCAGCCAGCCCCCTCGGGTCTTCTCCTTGGAGGCCTCCGGCTTCCCATAATAATCCACCTCAGCTGGCACTCCAGCCTGGCGGCAGATGAGTTCCCCTGTTACTCCTGGAGGCACCTCGTTGTCGTTCTCGTCCACCACTTTCATCTCCATGACCCCTTCGATAGGTTTCCCGAATGAGCCTATGGGTCCCTCACCAATGGGTTTGTAGGCGAAACCTCCTTCCACTGCGCCATACCACTCCAGTATTTTCACGTTGAAGCGCTTCTCGAAGGCTTCCCAGAGGGGCAGAGGGGTGCCTGCGGAGATCACTACTTTGACTGGGTTGTCCGCGTCATCCGGCCGCGGAGGCTCGTTATAGATACCCGCCATCATGCCTCCCAACAGAGAGAAGCTGGTGCACCCATACTTGCGGCAGATATCCCAGATACGGCTCTTGGAGAAGCGCTGCCCAATCACCGCTGGAATACCTAATGAGATGGCGGGCATCATGGTCACCGCCTGGGCGTTACCATGGGTGAGGGAAAGACCCGTGTAAAGTATGTCTTCTGGCGTATACTTCCAGACCATCTGGGCTAGCACCACGTACATGAGGGTTCGAGATGACTTTATCAGTACTCCCTTGGGATTTCCCGTCACCCCGGAGGTGTATATGATCTCCAGAGGCAAGTTGGGATCATCCACGCGTCCAGGAAGCTCCAGCACCTCGGGACCCTCCAGCATCGCTTGAACCGTGGTATATTGGTCCTTCAAACCCTGGTCCGCATCGGGCTTCAGGTTGAGGATAACCTTATCCAGCTCGGGTGCATTCTTCGCCGCCTTCTCTACCTCGGGCAGGAGGTCGGCGGTGGTAATCACCATCTTGGCGTCAGAATCATTAAGCTGATAAGCGAGCTTCTCCCCTTTGGAGCGAGGGTCTATGGGCACCGATACGATACCGGTCAAGGCGGAGACCATGAAGGAGTAGAGCACCTCGGGATGGTTGCGCATCACCAGCGCTAACTTGTCCCCTTGGGACATCCCCAGCTCACGCAGACCCATGGCCATCTTGATGGAGTTGGAGAGTATCTCTCGATAGGTTAGTTGCTCATCGGGGTATAGGCCCCCGTTTTCGAAGATGATGCCCACGGCGTCTGGTTTCTCCTCCACCTTGGACTCCAGGAGATGGGAGAGGAGCGCGGGGCTCTTTTCCGCCATTATCTTACCTCCTTTCCTCCTATATGGACCTTCGGCTTTTCATTCCACCGCCCCAATAAACCTGCGGGTAAAGGAAGGAAAATCCGCCGCGAAACGCTCTTGCCACTCCTCCGGCGTCCAGTACTTGTGCCGGTCGAAGAAGGGGTCGGTCTGCTGATAGCTCACTGCTACCCCTATACAGAAGTCTACATCGGAGATGAACTCGCAAGCGGTGGCGGCGGTCCCCAGGGTCTGGAAAACCCGGCAGTGCAAGCCCAGACGCCAAGCCATAGCCGCCGCTGCCATTGCGGCCATATGCATATCATAAACGGCGAAATGACAACAAGGGCCGTTGGCCACGATACCTTCCACCGTGTCGGCTTTGTTCAGCTCCTCGCAGGTGGCATATCCGCATGCGCCACAATCGAAGTTATAAACAGATTTGCGCTTGGCGCCGATGACCAAGGCGCGGGCATCCTCCTTGGCTAGATCGGCGAAGCTTCTACCATCCCGGTCCGCAAGTGGGGAGAGACCCGCAATACCCTCGCAGAACCCCGATAGGTCCTCGAACTCCTCTGGACCAATGGCGACGATCTTCAGTTTTTTCTTCCCGAACATAAGCGCAGTGTTGGCGGCGATGGCCATGAGCTCCACCGCCCGGTCCAAACCCCCGCGGAGCAGTTCGTCCGAATTGATAATAGTCATCCGCCCTCACCCCCTTTAGCTGTATATAGACCGGAAGGTAGGGAATAGGCGCCCAATCAAGCGGTTCTCCAGCACTGCGGCATTGTATTGATCGTACTGTCTGGGAAGGTCCTTGAAGGGGCTCTTTTCCGTTACAGACGCTAAAAATCCCAAAGCTATGTCACATTTATAGGGCGTAAGCCCCATTCTTAAAGCCGCCACGCCCACCGACATCTTTATGGCGTGATCGATTCCCAGCTGCCTGGCAAGGGTTACCGCGCCCCCAAGGGCGTAAGCGAGATTCATGGAGCGCAACAGGCAAAAAGGGCCCCGGAAAGCCACGCTGGGCTCATCAGGCAGCTTGGGCACTTTCCTCCAAGAATCGCAGAGGGTGTGCCCGCAGAGGTTGCAGTTGGAATCCATGGGGTCGTGGCCGGAACGGCGGTCCGCCATCACTAGGACCACGTCCGAATCCCTAATCTGTACCGCGTCGGAGCGGAAAAAATCCCAGGAAGGATTGTCCTCTGCCATCTTTTCCACCACGATGGCCATCTCCTCGATGGAGTCTCGGTCTTCAATATATTGGACGCTGATCTCGTCGATGCCTCCCACCCGAGGCGCGGTCACCGCGGAGGCGAGGAGCAATTTAGCGGCGAGTCGGGCGCTCTCCTCCCTCCGCTCATGATATTCTCTCAATGCCCTTTCCATCTTCACCTCCTATTCCGGGGAAAGGACCCCATCGCCAGCCTTCACAAAGCGGCGGGAAAGGCTATACGTCGGTGGGCAGTCCTTCCCTTTCGCAGATCTTGGGATAATTCTCATAAGCCGGTTTGAGCAGGGGGAGCAACCCCAGCACCTTAGCCATAGGCCCTTTGGCCTTGACTTTCTTCTTTGCCAGGGCGACGGGAAGGCTTAGCTTCTGGAGCCAAAAGGCATGACAGTCATCCCCGGAAATCCACATTTCGATATCCGGCTTCGCGTCACATTCCCCGGTCACCACCACCGGTTTGGGGTCTCCGTGAAGAAGCCAAATCTCCCCGTCCGGATCATTGATGATGAAGCGGATGTTGATGTTCTCTTCATTGGCTTTAGGGCCTACCTCCGGATCATCCGCCAGCAATTGGAAAAGGCCTCCCAAGATCTCGTACATCTTTTCTGTGCTCTCGAAGATTGGCATGAACTCACCTCCTAAACTAAAAACTGATATCTTTTCATGGGACTAAACGTCCAGCGTATAGGCTAATTGAAAAGGTCATAGGCGAAGAAAGTCGAGTATTTATAACAGACGATCCAGAGATATAGACCATGATAGACAGGAAAACCACAAACCGATTAGATAATTAGTTTTATTTTTATATAGGCACTTCCCGATGTCAAGAAAACCACTTAGATTGTCATTTTTTATTTCATACTAAGGCCATAGTTTATTCCGCTTGTAAAAACTGTTTCGAAGAAAACCCCTAAAAAGACCGACCTTATTTCATTCCAGAGGGGGTTTTCTCTCCCTCCAGGAATGCTCTCTCTCCCAAGCCAATGAGGCGCGCAAGACCTTTGCTTCGTCGAAACGATCGCCCACAATCTGCAGACCCACCGGCAGTCCCTGTGAATTGAAGCCACAGGGAACCGACGACGCAGGCTGGCCGGTGAAGTTGAATGGATAGGTGAAGGGCATAAAAGCGATGGGCCCTACTTCCTTACCATCAATGGTAGCGGGAGCCATAGGTCCCACCTCTTCGATATCGAACGCGGGTACCGCCACGGTGGGGGTCATAAGCAGGTCATATTCTTCAAAGATCTTACGCACGGCTTCCCATAGCTGATAACGATGGAATTGAATGCGCACCACGTCCCGATTGTTATACAAATCCGCCAGGTCCAGAAATGGGAGATAAAGCGGGTAGGCGATGGGCTTCCACTCCTCGAGCCGCTCCTCATTAGCCGCAACCGTTTCGGAGATCACCGTGATAAGCAGGTCCATCTCTGGACTGGGCAATCCCGCTTCAACCTCCTCCACCGAGCAGCCCATCTCCTCGAAAGCGAAGGCGGCTTTTCTAGTCAGCTCCAGTACCTCGGGATCCACCGCGGGAGCGTAACCTAAATCCGAGCTGTAGGCGATGCGCAAACCCTCCACGCCGCCCCTCATCTCTTCCTGAAAGCTTCCTGGATATGCGGGGAGAGAGAGATAATCCCTGCGGTCGGGCCCAGCCGCTATGTCCAGCACCAGCGCGGCGTCCTCAACGGTACGGGCCAGCGGACCCTCATGGCCCAGGTAATCCCACCCCGGGAGATGGGGATACCAGGGAATCCTTCCGAATTGGGGCTTGATACCGAATATACCACAGAAAGAGGAAGGAATGCGGATGGAACCCCCACCGTCGTTGCCCATGGCGATGGGGCATAGCCCCGCCGCCACTGCCGCGCCTGAACCCCCGCTGGAGCCCCCCGGGGTCTTATCCAAGTTCCAAGGATTGCGGGTCTTCCCAAACAGGGGATTTTCAGTGATGGCGATAAGTCCGAACTCTGGAAGGTTGGTCTTACCCAGAATCACCGCCCCGGCTTCTCTTAATCTCTCCACCACCACAGCATCCTCCTCGGGCACGAAGTTTTCGTAGAGCTTGGAACCGAAAGTGGTCCTGATGCCTCGAGTGAAGATGTTGTCTTTGATACCAATGGGCACCCCCTCCAGAGCCTTAGCGTTTCCATCCCCATACGCCCGTTCAGCTGACTTAGCGGCCTCGATGGCCGCCTCCGGCACCAAGGTGACGAAGGCGTTTATCTTGGGGTTTATAATTTCAATCCGCTCCAGCAAGTACTTCACAACCTCCACCGGAGAGAGCTCCCTACTGCCATAGGCTTCCATCAACTCAACAGCCGACATCCATTGAATTTCGTTCATCTTCACTTTTCCTTTCGCTATCTCATTTCCTTTACGCCTCACACGAAGGTAGAAACAGTGGTTAGCCCATTTATATCCGATGAAAAATCCCCACAGGACAGTCCTAACCCACTCTTCCCACTTTTTTGTAAATATTTCCACAAACCTCAAAAGCTAAACCGATGGATGTTATAATCATATAGCCGACCTTCCGCCTCGGCCCACGAATAATCCACCGTCTGGATCAGGATTTTTAGCGAAGGGGGTATAAGATGATCGCTGCGTTTCAACACGTGGGTATGGGAGTCCATGACGCGGAAAAAAGCTACGATTTTTATAAAAAGGTCCTGGGCTTTAAGGTGAAATTAAACGACCAGACCGCCTATCTTGAGGAGATGGAACCCATCGTTGGAGCGTTGGTGGAGATGCACTCCATCATGGCTATGAACGCCTTGGGAGGCGGAGTGATCGAGATCATCGAGCACACTTCCACCAAACCTGTGGAACCGGAGCGACCGGTGCGCTGGGGCGACCTAGGCTTTTTCGAATTAGGCATCAAAGCCAGGAACCTGGACTCCTTCTTCCTCAGCCAAAAAAGCAGGGGAGTGGATTTCCTAACCCCGGTGCGCACCTATGAGCAGAGCAACGGCAGGATTATCAAGTACGCCTATCTCCGGGACCCCGATGGGTTACTCATCCAGCTGGTGGAAGAGGAAACCCAGGGAAAGCCCCGGGCTGGGGGAGTGCGCCACGTGACCCTGGGAGTGAAGGACTTAGAGCGAGCGCGCCGTTTCTACGGGGAAGTTCTGGGTTTCACCGAGGTGGAAGACGAGTTCAAGGGCGGACTTCCGGAAATCGAGGAGGTAACCGGAGGAGCTGAGATGGAGATGGTGACATTAATACGCCCCGGAAAACCCACGGCTCCCTATCCTTTTCTGGACAATGGGAGAATAAAGTTGGTCCACACCTATAACTACCAGGGAAAACCTATCTTCGAGGGCAGAAGATGGGGGGATATAGGAATGATGGAGATGGCCATGGACGTAATAGATTTAGAAGAGACCTTCCAGTCATGTCTAAACAAGGGAGCCGAGTTTTACCACCCTCCCACCAAGGTTGATATGGGCAGTGGATCAGTGGGCAGATTCGCTTACCTCAAAGACCCAGAGGGAAATACCATTGAGCTTGTGGAAACCCTCAAGGTCTTTTGGTTGCCCCCGCGCATATTAAGCGTGCTGCTCCCACCCCTGATCAAAGCGGGAGTGAAATTGGGCATAGTTTAAATAAAATCACTGATTTTTTACACTATGTAGTGAAAAAAGGGATAAGGAGGCGGATAATGAGGTCCCCGCAGGATACCCCGGAGAAACTAGTGGAAAGGGATGGCTCCATCAATTTCGGAAGTTTTCGCCATCCTTTCAAAGATTTGAACATTCTGGATTCACCTCTTTATCCATCGAAAAGGGGCGTTCCTCACTTTTGGAAGTCCATGCGCCTCAAAGAGTGGCAGCATTTCGGGATAATCACCCCCCGCCATTACCTAGGAATGGTGATATTCAACGCCAAATTCATGGCGGTCTCATTTTTATATGTCTACGACCGCGAGCGCAATATAAGGTATGAGCATTCCAGGCGGGCGCCAGGGAGCGCAGCCTACATAGCCATGCAACTCTATAACGATCACTGCGAGTTTTCCCGTAAAGGGTACTCCATGCGTTTCGAAAACCGCCTGGAAGAAGGCTATCATCTCCTGAAATTTTCGGCAGCGGAAGCCAAAGGCAAGCCCGCAATAAGCGGGGAATTGAAAATCCTGGAAGACCTGGACAAGATGGAGCCCCTTGTACAGGTGAGCCCCGTGAGAAACTTCCGTCCTCTTTATACCCATAAGATCGCCGCCCCAGTAGAGGGCTGGGTAAATGTGGGAAGTGAAAAATTGGAGGTCTCGAGGGAAAGAGACCTGGCACTTATGGACGAACAGAAAACCTTCTACCCCTACCGCAGTTTCTGGGAATGGGCCACCTCCGCCGGTTATGATGAAAAGGGGAGGTTGATCGCCTTCAACCTGTGTCGAAACATGATCACCGAGGACTCGGAGGCCAATGAGAACTGCATATGGATAGATGGCCGCATCACCCTCCTGGACGCCACCCGCTTCCGTTTCAACCCAGATGATCTCCTCCAGCCCTGGGAGATGAGAACTTTAGATCATCGGGTTGAATTGGATTTCCGTCCCCTGGGAGAGCGGGCGGAGAGAATCAATCTGGGCCTGGTATTATCCGATTTCCACCAACCCTTCGGGTTGTACTCCGGCAAACTTGAGGATAAAGATGGCCAAAAGTATCGGATAGATAATTTCTTCGGAGTGGCGGAACGACATATCACTCGCTATTGAGGGAAATCTGAAGACGAGGAAAAAGGGGTCGTTCAGGTTTATTTCACTTTGGTAACGAGGAAACGGCAGTGATCATCCCCACGGGGCAACGACGCCAGGGTCTCTATCTTGAACTCCGCGCCCAGTTCCTTGGTGAGCCCGTAGAACTCATACTGGCTGCAGGCTTCCTCGCAATTGAAATCGAGATGTTTGAAGTACCAGTCATACCAGGGATCCCTGCGCACGATAAGATAGCCCTTATCACCGTCGATTTCCCCGTAAATCTGCTTGAGTTTGGGGAGATAAGCCATGGACTCGTTGTTAAGAAGCAGGAGCAGCTTGATGGCATCCTCCACCGTGGGCTTCAACTTATACACTCTCACCAGCCTCTTCCCCGCGCTGGAACCCAGCCCATACATGGCATAGTCGATCAAGCCCTGCAAAGCCTCTCTGTCCAGTCTTTCCTGGGCGTATCTGGCCACATCATTGAAGACGCCCATCAGCGCGGCGTAGAGAGTACGGTATTTATCATCGATGGACATGGCGGGACAGATTACTCTTTCCAGGATGCTCACCTCCATTGTCGCCTTGGAAAATTCGCCATTCGAAAAGAATTATATCACTTGAGAAAAGGACGCTCTAAGACTAACGATTAAAAATTTATCCCTGCCGCTCAAAGAGGACCTGCCAGAAGGACTCAAAATAATCATCTAAATCATTTATGTCTCGGTCGCATCAACTCAGTTCATCCATATAAGCGGCCCTATAATTCCCGCTTTTTAGCGCCTGGATGAGATCTTCCTCGCTCTCCAGGTGATCCTCGAAGATAGTCACGCATTTCCCCAGCTGCTCCACGCTGTGAGCATCGCTTCCCCCCACACCGAAAAGGCCGTATTTCCTTCTAATAAGCTCCGCTTGATTATTGCTCTTGGTGGTGCTCGCCCCGTTATGGGTCTCCAGCGCCACTATGGAAGAGAGAAGCTCCTCCGGCAGGCTGTGCCGGTGGGGATGACGCACGTCCCATCCCCTACAAGGATGAGCGGGGATGATGATGCCTCCCGCGGACTCCACGTTCGTCTTCAGATCTTTGAAGGGAAAGAGATAATAGCGTATATGTTCATTCCAGCCGAACACCAGCATGTCTCCTAGTTCGGTATATACTTCCATCCCGCGGAAGATTTTGAAGCCGCGGTCCAGGGCTATCTCGTACATCATTTGCGCTCCCTTATAGGTGGAATGCTCGGTAACGCAGACCGCGTCCAAACCTATCTCCAGTGCCCGTTCTAACAGTTCGTGAGGCTGAATACTGGAGCAACGAGATGAGAGGTTGGTATGGACGTGCATATCCACCACCATCATTTTTTTTCACCCCCCTGCGTTTTGCGGAGGGAAGGGACTTCCTCAATATAACGCGCTTGGCATCTACCCGATTTGATCTCCTCGATCAAATCCTCTTCGTTCTCAAGCTCCCTCTGGAAAACGGTGAGACATCTGCCTACCTGCGCTAGGTGATGGGCGTCACTTCCCCCCACCCCGGGAAGACGATAGCTCCTGGCTATCTCCATAGCCAATCGATTGTATTCCCTGTTGGTGCCCCCATTTAGAACCTCCAGCGCGTCCGATCTTCGTAGCAGTGCCTCCGCCTTCTCGTCGCCAAGAATTTCAAATAAGCTCCCCTGGTTCCTGCAGGGATGGGCGGGAATAATCGCTCCTCCCACCTCCCGTACCTCCCGCCAGAGCTCCTCGAAGGGTACTATCCAGGAAGGAGCGTCTCTCAACAATCCGAATACTAGCATGTCACCCAGGTCGGTATATATTTCCACGCCACGAAAAACGGAAAACCCTCTCTGTTTTCCCAACTCATAAGCGACCATGGCTCCTTCCACCTCGTCGTGCTCGGTTACGCAGAGGGCATCCAGACCTACCTCTCGAGCCCATTCTATCAATTCTTCCGGATGAATGAAGGAGCAGGGAGATGAGATTATAGTATGAACATGCATATCTACTAACATAATCGCTCCTGGATAAACATGATGGAGGCATAAGGGGTCAGGAGGGGAGTGATTCCTCCATTAGTACCACGCTGACCACTTGTTTTCCGCATCTCTCTCCGCTCAATATGCTACCCCGAAGAGGAGGAGAAGTCAAATTAAAAGGGCTTGAGCTTGCGCCAGGAAAAGGGAAGGAAGACGGTTTGCCAGAAGAGAATTGCCCCTTTTATAAAGTAATTTTCATCCCATAAAACAATATTTACCTAGTTTTTGTCCACTATTTGCGAGCTTTTCTCCATTGATGGTAAATATCATTAACCCCTTAACGCCTCAAAAGCGCTTGATAAACCAGAGTACCTAAATTTTCTTTTCAACTTAAAAGATTGAGGTAATAATCTTGGTCTTCTTTTTCAACGGTTTATAATAATTCATTCCTCAAAGATTTGAGCGACGCTCGTCCTCCTTACGCAATATAGTTCGCAATATAACCTTCGAATGACTACCCGCTCCTCATTTCCAAGGTTATTCCGCATCGGCTAACTTGCCGCGAAAGATCAAGCGGGTCTTTTAAAAAATAGAATGCCGTAAAGACCGTCTCGTGATCCCGAATGAGCTTAAGGCGGAAAATAATCATCTTAACGATGAGGAAAACATCATCTTCATATGGAATAATTGGTTATAGAAGCATAGAGAAGAAGGGAGGTTCATATAGTGGGACCGCGGAAAAGAGGTTACGTTTTCATTATGATTCTGACCATCATTGTGGCTACGACATTCATTATCATGACAGGTTGCAAAAAATCGGAGGAAGGCAATAACCGAGGCAAGGAAGATACGGGCATACCCAGCGAGGACCAAACGGGCAAACAGGATGATTCCGGAACAAAGGGGCCAATCACCCTGACGCTTTATTTCGCGGGCGATCCCCAAGTAGGTTTCTACCTTATGCCAGAGAAGCGACAGATTCCTTACACCACCGGGGTAGCTCGGGCGGCAATGGAGGAGTTGATAAAGGGGCCCGCCGCGGGAAGCTCCCTGCGTAAAGTGCTGCCCAATACCGTCAAGGTGCTGGACATCAAAGTGAGCGAGGGCATCTGCACCTTGAATTTGAGCAAGGAGATTCTCACCGACGCTGTCCAGGTAGGGGTAAGCGCGGGGACGGAAAGCAACGCCTTGAACGCTATCGCCAATACCCTCACCGAGTTTCCCACTATCAAGAAGGTTAAACTGCTAATCGAGGGCAAAAGCAGCGGGATGGTGGACGGCTGGCACGTGGAGGATTTCTGGGGTCACATAGGGCTCCCCGACTACCTGGAGAGGAACGAAACGGTTATAGGTCCTCCTAAAAATTCTTAGAGACTATTTCAGCCTTTGACAAAACCAAGGGGATAATTATCCCAAAAATCAAGTACATTTAAGGGGATAGCCTAGCGCTTGATTTAAATTTTCCGATATTAACCAGCCTCGCCAAAGGGCAACCCTCTCAAAAAAACGAAAAAGGGAAAGTGGGAATGGGCGCTTATATTATCGTCTATTATTTTTTACCGCTAAATGTGTGTACCTTTACCTCCGATTGACAAGTATATGTGATAACCCTTAAAGTGGAACAATGATTGGACTCAGACCAACACGGAAAAGATAGACGATATATGAGCGACGCGAAAAGAATAGCAAAAAACATAGCCCTGGTGGTAGGGGGAGGTACATTCCGCGCGGTGCTCATGCCTCTTTTCACCTTCCTCATCGCCCGTAAACTGGGAACGGAGAATTTCGGTAAGTACTCTTTTGCACTTTCCCTCGCTTACGTGCTGGTAATCCTTGGGGAGATGGGCCTCCCTAAAATGGTGGTGAGGGAACTGGCCACTCATAAAGAGGATGTAAACAAATATATAGGTGATATGACCATTCTCAGGCTGATCACTGGGCTGGCTAGTATGGGGGTTATCATCATCATCATCGAGATAAACTCGAGGACGGCGGATTCCCGCCTACCCCTCTTTCTCATTGGGCTGAGCTTCTTAGTCTTTACAGGTCTGCGCCGCTTTTTCGACGCCATCTTTCAAGCCTTCGAGGTAATGAAATACCAAGCGCTTGTGGATATGGTAGACATTCTTCTCACTTTCGGGGTAGGAACTGCCCTGCTATTTAACGGCTACGGGCTTATGGGTGTTGCTTTCGCCATGATGGCGGGAGCCACTATCTCCATGGCTTTGGACTTTATCATTCTCACTCGAAAATTGGGAAAGCCGAAATTCACCTTCGACTGGGCTTTCTGGAGAAAAATGGCCCTAGGAGCTCTGCCTTTCGGTATAATCGGACTTATCACCTTCTTATTCGGCTACACCAGCACCGTGGTTGTCTCCCTGGTCAAGGACAATCACCAAGCCGGGCTTTTCAGCTCCGCATATCGGTTGATTATGGCAGTGACAATTATCCCCGCTACCTGCATGACGGTGATCTTCCCTTTCCTCACCAGAATTGGTAGTCACTCCCCGTCAAGATACCGGGAAGTCGTCCGTCTACTGGTTAAATATCTATCCTGCCTTTCCATCCCCATTTCGGGACTCATAGTCATAGAGGCCACTCAATTGATCTCATCTTTTTACGGAAGGGCTTACGTGGAGGCGCGGCCCGCGCTGTGGATTCTGGCAGCTATTCCCTTATTCAGCTTTATCTACATACCCCTCATCGATCTGCTGAACGCCCATTATAAGCAAAAACTCAACGTGATCGCCATACTCATGAGCGCCGCCATCAATATAACCCTGTGCTTCATCCTCTCTCCTTTATTCGGCTTCGTAGGAGCGGCCATAAGCACCCTGGTGGCTGAGGGATTCCTTTTCATCATCATGCTCTTCTTTTCCTGGAAGCACATGAAGATTCACCCTCGACACTTCAATAACTGGAAGCCGTTGCTGGCAACCGTCGCGGCGTTCTGCACCTGTCTTCCCCTTCGCAATATGCTGCCTTTCTTCCCCGTCCTCATCACCTATTTTCTTCTTTACGCGGCGGTCCTCCTCGCTCTTCGTACCTTCGATGTACGGGATATAAGCCTGTTTAAGTCCCTGCTACCTAATAAAGCCACTTATTAACAAGAAACAGCCGTAACATATCCCCAGATCTTTTTCCAAATTGTTGTCGTCCAGCGAAGCCCTTACCAGTATTCAACGATTCTCCTTTTGGCTCTTTGGCGCTTTTTGTGCGGAACGTTCCCATGGCATTTCCCTTAAGAAGCGGTAGTGGCTCGCAGATCAGCTCGAACAATTAGGCTCCTCAAGTTTATGTCTCCTCTGGCTTTCTCCCCCTGATCACCACCTTGAATACCTCGAACCATAAAACGCTGAAACACCCAGCGGAAATACAGATAGACAGATCCACCAAAGGAAGAGGGGCAAATCTAAAAATATCGCGTACTGGGGGGAGAACGAGAGCAATCCCTAGAATCACCAGGGTGCCAAAGAATATCCACCAGAGAGTGGAGTTGGGAGAGCCAAGGGTCTCCCGGATGGTGCTTTCTCTGGAGCGATTGGTAAGTATGAGAGCGAGGTTTGCCACTACCAGCGTGGTGAAAGTCAAGATCCTCACCTCATTCTCCGCTAGGCCTCGAATCAGCGAGATCGCGTATACGCCCCCCACGACGATTAAGACTATCAACCCCTGGAGCAGGCTCATCAACACGTTCCTCTTGCTGAACATGGAATCCTTGCTCCCGCGCGGTGGTCTTCTCATCACATTCTTTTCCTCCGGTTCCGCCTCAAAAGCCAGGGAACAGGAGGGATCGATGATGATCTCCAGAAAAGCGATGAGAAGGGGCGAGAAAATTAATGGAAGCTTGAATAACACGGGGAGGAGAGATAGCCCCGCGATGGGCACATGCACCGCTATAACATAGGATATTGCCTTTCTTAGATTGTCATATATCCTCCTTCCCATCCGCACCGCCTTCACAATAGAGGAAAAATCGTCATCTAAAAGGACTAGTGAGGCAGCCTCTCGCGCTACGTCTGTCCCCCTAAGCCCCATGGCGATGCCAATATCGGCGGCTTTCAAGGCGGGGGCGTCGTTTACCCCATCTCCGGTCATAGCCACGATCTCTCCGCTCTCCTTCAATGCTTTCACAATACGTAACTTTTGTTCAGGAACTACCCGCGCGAAAATGTTAACCGACCCGATACGTTCTTTTAATTCCTGATCGCTCATTTGATCCATCTCCAAACCAGTGATGAAATCATGGGGATAAGGCAAGGATATACTTCTGGCCACGTTTTGGGCGGTTCCGGGATAGTCCCCGGTAATCATCACCACTCTGATGCCTGCCTGTTGACATTCCCTGACGGATTCCTCAACGGAAGGGCGGACTGGATCTTCCAAGCCCACCAGTCCCAGGAACTTAAAAGCGAAGGTATGTTGATCCCTGGGCAAGTCCACCATGTGAAAGGAAGCCCTGGCCACACCCAAAACCCGCATACCCTCCGCTGCCAACCTCTCCACTTGCCTGGAAAGCTCCTCCAATTGATCTCTATCAAAATGACATAGGTCAGCGATGGCTTCCGGTGCCCCTTTAGCGGCGATGACATAATCTTGTCCATCGGGAGACCTCCACACGAAAGAGAGAGCCATGAGCTCGGGGGAGAGGGGATATTCTCTCTCCAGAATCCAATCGCGATGGAGGTGTTCGGTATTGTCCAGGGTCATCTTGCCAAGTTCGTTTATAGCTTTCTCAACCGGATCCACAGGATCCCGCTGGCTAGCAAGCACGCTGAACTCCACCAGCTCATGAAATCTCTCCGGAAGAGAGCTTCCCTGGAAACGGTCGAAATAATAGGATTCATTGTCAGCCACAATTTCCTTTACCGACATACGGTTAAGAGTAAGGGTGCCGGTCTTATCCACGCAGAGTACCGTGGCGGAGCCCAAAGTCTCAATCGCGGGCACGGTGCGGGTCAACACCTGGTTTTTTGACAAGCGCCACGCCCCTAGGGTGAGGAAGACGGTAAGCACCACGGGGAGCTCCTCGGGCACCATGGCCATGGCCATGGTAATTCCCACCAAAAGGCCTTCCACCCAGTGGTGCCTGGTCATTCCATAGACCACCACCACCAAGATAAATAGAGCCATACCTATGAGGGAGATTCCCAGAACTGCCCTCCTGGTCTCCCTCTGCAATGGAGTTGTCCCCGGCTTGATCTCCTGAAGAACTTTTCCAAGCCTCCCCATCTCGGTTTGGCTTCCTACCGCACACACTTCGGCAAGTCCATGTCCCTTCACCACCAGCGTACCCGCGAAGATGGAGGGCTGGCTGTCTCCACCCGGTGCACCCATTTTCAATCGTTCTTCACATGGTATTTTATGCACCGGAACCGATTCCCCAGTAAGAAGGGACTCGTCCACCATCAGGTTAGAACAGGCAATCACCGAAGCGTCGGCGGGAACGCGATCTCCCTCGCCAAGCACCAAGATATCGCCGCGTACCACCTCAATGCCTGCTATGCGCCGCTTTTGACCGTCCCGGATGACCAGAGCTCTAGGACTGGAGAGATTGCGCAGAGCGCCCAATGCCTTTTCTGTCCTGCGTTCCTGAATGAAAGTGATGACCATGATAAGAAGGACAAAACTGAGGAGGGCAAGCGCTTCCCTGGTCTCGCCTAGCAGCAGATAGACTCCTCCAGCGAATACCAGGAGAAGGAACATGGGTTCTCTGAATATATCATAAGCTATCTTAAAAACGTTCCGTTTCTTTCTGGATGAGATATCATTGGGGCCCTCTTCCTTCAGCCTACGGGCTGCCTCCTCACTGCTCAACCCGGCTACCGCGCCTATCTCCCAATCCTCATCCATGATCTTGCTCGCGAAAACCCATTCCTATCCTAAGCAATCTCCCCAAGTTCTCCGCCGCGAAGCGCAGGTATCTCTCGCCTCCAGTAAGCGCCTCCTTGAGATTCATTGGGGCAGGCGTAATGGAAATAAACGCGGTATATCCATGTGCCTCTAAAACTTCGATTTCTCTCTCCAGGCTGGCGTCTGTTATCTCCTCAATGTCACCGGCAAGAATTACTAAAGGGATACCTCTATCCTTAGCTTTTCTTGCCACTCCGGAGACCGTCTTGCCATAAGTGGTCTGGACATCCAACTTTCCTTCACCCGTGATGATCAAATCGCAACCATCCATTTTCTCCTCAAAGCGCAGCGCTTCCATCACCACTTCTACTCCGGGAGTTATTTTGGCTTGAAGAAAGGCGATAAGTCCAAAACCCAGACCTCCCGCAGCCCCAGCTCCGGGGATATCCGAAAACCCTTTCCCCACCATACCCTCAACTACCCTGGCATAATTAGCCATCCCTTTGTCCAGGTAATCAAGCTCTCGGGGGGTCGCCCCTTTCTGGGCACCAAAGACGCGGGCAGCCCCCTCCGGTCCCAGCAATGGGTTGGAGACGTCACTTGCCACGACAAAAGTGGACTCGCAAACCCGGGGATCCATTTCGCTGAGGTCGATGGCCCTCACCTTACCCAGCGATCCCCCGCAGGGTGGCAGCTCTCTCCCCGCGTCGTCCAAGAATCGAGCCCCCAATGCGGAAGCCATGCCCATGCCCCCATCATTAGTGGCGCTTCCCCCGATGGCCACGATGAAATCCCGGAAACCATCTTCCAGAGCCGTCCGGATTAATTCGCCCGTCCCATAAGTGGAAGTAAGTAGAGGGTTCCGCTCTTCTGGAAGGAGCAGGGAAAGACCGGATGCCGCAGCCATCTCTATCACTGCCGTCTTTTCCTTTCCCAGGATAACGTAGTATGAGCGTATAATCCTCCCCAAGGGATCTGAGACCATCACCTCTTTCTTTCTGCCATCTGTAGCCTCCAGAAGAACCTCAGCTGTGCCCTCCCCGCCATCCGCCATAGGAAGGGAAATCACTTCCGCGTTGGGAAGTGAGGAGGATATTCCTTGGGCAATGATTTGGGCCGCTTTAGATGAACTAAGGCAGTCTTTAAATTTATCGGGGCAGACAAGAATTTTTATCTTATGCATTTCTCCAACGAAGTATAATTATTTTTTGAATATATTTAGGCGCTCCTCACGAATTAACCTGGAGGCAAATGCTTTAATTTACGTTTAATTTATATCGGCCTCAATCAACCTATACACTTCAATCCTTTTACAAGGAAAAAGCCGCGGTTCCAAGATTCCCAGCAAATCCCTCTTTTGAATGAATTTTATTGATCTTCATCCGCCCACATTTCTGTTACGCCAGAAATCATCCATGAATCGGCATTTGTGACCTTCGGCTCTATTTGCTACACTGACAACCCAGTGAGCTATTTCCTGATTCCTTATGGATAAGGGCTTGATCCATGGATAACCTCTCCTCTTCTTTATACTGGGAGAGCCGTTTTTCCAGCAGGTTCCAGTCCACCTCCCTGCCATCAAACTCCGGTCCGTCCACGCAGGCGAAACGAGTCTTACCGCCCACCTCTACCCTGCATGTCCCACACATCCCGGTGCCATCCAACATGATTGAGTTGAGGCTCACCCGCACGGGAAGGTTAAAAGGTTTGGCCACCGCCGAGGCGAATTTCATCATCACCGCGGGACCGATGGCTAGAACTAGATCGATCCCGCCTCGCTTCAGTTCATTCTCCATGGCCCAAGTAACCAGGCCCTTCTGTCCCTTGCTGCCATCGTCGGTCATCACCACCAGGCGATGGGAAACAGCAGCCATCTCTTCCTCCAGAATGAGCAACGATGCCTGGCGCGCCCCGATAATGCTGATTATCTCGTTTCCCACTTCCTTCAAAGCCCGGCAGATGGGATAGATAGCGGCGATGCCCACTCCACCTCCCACACATAGAACTCTACCATAACGTTCTATCTCCGACGGCCTGCCCAAAGGACCTACCAAATCAAGCACTGCGTCTTCCTGTCCCAGACCGCTGAGTTTAAAAGTGGATCTTCCCACCACCTGAAATACTAGATAGATCCAGCCATCTTCAGCCGACCAGTCGCAAAGGGTAAGGGGGAATCTTTCCCCACGTTCATCGATGCGTAAAATGACGAACTGACCTGGCTGGGCTTCGCGGGCCACCTGAGTTGCCTGCAGGCGAATGGAGAAGACACTATCCGACAGTTGTTCTTTTTCCAACACCGGGAAGGTCATCTTTCCTCCTTGCTCAACTCCTCCCTGAGACGATCCCTGATGTGGCGAATCTCCTCCACGAAATTTTCATCCGCGTCATAGGGGCTTATTCCCTTCAAGTCCGCTTCCCGCAATTTTAAGCTGTAGGAGATACTCCCAAGCAGAGGGAAACCGTCCAGGCCGCTCTCTAGTATCTTTATCTCCTGAGGATTTTCCACTTTATTGATAACCACATAGAGGCGGGGGATTTTCAGGTCGGTGGCCAATTTCCTGATAGTCTGCGCCGTCTGAACGCTTCTTTGACCAGGCTCGATCACGATGATCATGGCATCCACTGATTCAGCGGTACCTCGACCCAGGTGTTCTATGCCCGCCTCCATATCCAGGATAACCACATCATCCCGGGCGAAGAGCATATGTTGTAACAATGCCTTTAAAAGAACCGACTCGGGGCAGACGCACCCTCCTCCTCCCTTCTTCACCGTACCCATAACCAGTAGCTTTACTCCTTTGTGGTCCACGGAAAGCTCTTCGGGAAGGTCGTCTACCTTGGGATTCATCTTAAAGAAGGTGCCGAAGGTTCCCGGCTGGGAACCGGTGCGCTCCGCCACCAGTTCCTTCATGTCCGCGATGGGAACCACGGAAACCATCTTCTCCGCCGGTATGCCCAAACTGGAAGCCAGGTTGGCGTCGGGATCCGCGTCCACTGCCAAGACCTTGTGGCCCTCATCGGCGAAGAGGCGCGCCAATCCGCCCGCCAAGGTGGTTTTTCCCACTCCTCCCTTTCCGGTAATGGCTATCTTCAAAAAATACACCTCCGAACTCTACTTATCATTGTCTCTTTCCAGATCCACCCATTCACATTATTTTAACCTATCGGGAACTGGGCAACCAGAAGAAACATTAGCCTTTATCGTTGGCGGAAAAGAAAATTTTTCACTATATAGAAATGCGCAAGGGACTGGAAATTCATCGTCATCGCAGCCGAAGCATGACCTAGAGCCACGCTTGTAGATGTCATTTGTTTTACATATTTTACAGAACTCGCTAACTTCCTAAATCAACGCATCCACGGAATTCTCTCTTCTAGTTCTCTACTTATAGCCCAACACGCTGTTGGAGAAAAATATAAAATTCTTAGAAAAACAACAGATAAGCTGCTTGACCTGAAGCCTTGTCATATAATCATAGGTAACTTATAGTCTATCCGATTCATGCGATTAAGGGGGTATATGTTTTGAATTACGTAATCATAGGAAACGGTGGCGCGGGGGTGCGCGCCGCCGAGACCATCAGAAACCGGGATCGAGAAGGGAAAATCACCATTATCGATAGGGAATCCCATCGTTGCTACTATCGCATGATGCTACCGGATTACATCAGCGGCTGGAAAAGCCGGGATTCCATCTATGTTGTCCCTGAAGATTTTTACGAAAAGAATGGTATCGACTTCATGTCTTCCATCGTGGTTCAGGAGGTGAATCCGGATAAAAGACAGGTGCTCCTCCAAGACGGAAAGGTTTTAGATTACGACCGGCTGCTAATCGCCTCCGGCGCCCGCCCAAGAATTCTAAACATTCCAGGAATAGGCAGCTCGGGCGTGGTGACTTTGAGGACCCTGGATCAAGCCGAGGAAATCATCGCACTCGGATCTCAGGCGAAGGAAGGTGTGGTGCTGGGGGGTGGACTTTTAGGGGTGGAATTGGCCAGGGCTTTTAACGAAATGGGTTTAAAGACCAGATACTTAATTAGAGAGAACCGCTTCTGGCCGCAGATGCTGGATAAGGTGGGATCGTCCATCGTGGAGAGGAAGCTGGAAGAGAAGGGAATCGAGATATTGAAGGAAGAGGTCATCGAGGAGATCGAGGAAAATCAGGGGAAGGTGAAAGGAGTAATAACCTCTCAAGGAAGGTACCTGGAGGCTCAATTGGTGGGATTAGCCGTGGGTATAGTGCTGAACATCGAATTTCTCGAGGGCAGCGGCATCAGCACCGATTCCGGGATACTGGTTAATCAGAGGTTAGAGAGCAATTTGGAAGGAATCTATGCGGCCGGTGATGTGGCTCAGGCTTATGATTTGGTCCACGGTGAACACCGCGTCAACACCAGTTGGATGAACGCCCAGAGACAGGGAACTATAGCGGGAATCAACATGTCGGGAGGGGAGGAAATTCTCGAAGGTTCCATTCCCTTTAACCTCATCAATATATATGGCATACCCGTAGTGTGCATGGGACTGGATCTGCCTAGTGGAGAAGGTTACGAGGTACTCACTGGTGATTATCCCCGAGGTAATCTATACAAGAAGTACGTCTTGAAAGACGACCTATTGGTGGGAGCCACCCTCATCGGGGATATCCGAGAGGCAAGGATTCTGGAAAAAATGATTATCAATAAGGCGTCACTTGGAAGTCACAAGAACCGGCTCTTTGAAGACGACTTCGATTTAGAGGAGGCTGCAAGAGAACTCCTGGGGTAAATCATTTGAGTCTGGATCAATCTTTTTCTTGCCACATCTTAACTAGAGAGCCGATTATCCTATATCTAGAAGTTTGGGATAACAAGTGAGCCGTGGTCCTCCGATCGCTGAATGGATTTCGCCATGGGAGGCCCACCTCCTTCCCCTGATTTTCCTCGCTCAAAACAGAAGAAGAGCGATCCTCCCCTGAAGTAAACGGCTTATCGAGTATCCCTTTCATTTTTTTCACCTCTTTTTGCCTTCGGAAGTTTGCATGGAAGTTATTGTCCCTTTATTGTCCTTAGTTTGATATATAATTAGCTTGTTTAAGAAAGGTTGCGAGCATGTTTTCAAAAAGAAAGGGAGAAATTCGAATACTGAGCCCGTGGGAAGAGAGCGCCGCCCGCATATTGCTGGAGGAGGATCCCATTAAGAATATCTGGCTCATTTACTGTATTAAGAAGTACGGGCTTTTAAATCTTGGCCTTCCCGAACATGGCACTTTCTATGGATACTTCAAACATGACAGCTTATCCAGCATTCTTTACTGCAATAACCTCGGGTTCTGGAGATTTCACGCGGGGGATGTGGAGGAAACAGTCTCCCTTATCAGGCAGGCCCGAAGCGACGGCCAACCCCTGGCATCCATAACCGGCGATCCCATGGTTATCGATCAAATCATCTTGGAGAAAAGATCGAACCTAAACGTGGGCATCGTGGAATATGAGGTGATATTGAAATTACAATATGAAGATTATGTCCCATACCCTGTCGAAAACGCACGCATCGCCGAGGAGAGGGATATAGACGATATGGTGGAGCTGGAAATCGGTTTGCAAATGCACCTTCTAGGAAGATCCGCGGACAGGGAGTTTCTTCGCCAACACATTCTGCAATTGGTAAAAAGCGGCCGCGCGGCGGTTTACTCAGTTGGTTCACGCGTCGTTTCCAAGGCGGAATTCGAGGTTGAGATTGAGGGGCTCTCCCAGATGAGCGGAGTTTTCACTCAACCAGAGTACCGAAATCAGGGGTATGCTTTGGCCACCTGCTCCCTTCTATGCAGCTTAGCCTTCGAGGAAAATAGGATGGTCTGCCTGGAAACCCAAAGGTATAATCGGCAGGCCCTCTCTTTGTATAAAAAATTGGGGTTCCGCAGGCACTCCTATACCACCATATTAAGGTTGAACGGAATCCAAAAAGCCAATCCGCCGCACGATCTCGTGAAATGATAAAACTAACGCAAATAATTATTTACGTTATGTTAAATAATTAAAACTCGTGGTTTCCCCATATCGGCGCAAGGGCGTTGACCATTCATAGTCAGAAGTTAAAGCTACGCAATGTTGTTTCATATGTCGCTAATCATCGTGGGTCGCATCCTCCTCTTCACTCAAAAAAGCGATAATTCCACTGTTCGTTTTTTAAAGGAAAGCATCGGTCAATCGTCCTAAACCCCCGAGAGAAAAATCGATGAGGATCAAAACTTTAAATTGATCTGGCTATCAAGGTGACGCCTTCGCCGGCAGATTTAGAAATTCATCCCTGAGCATCCAGGAGAGCTTCCTCACCGTTGCGAAGGATTCCTCCACCGTCCTGGTGAGATCGGGATTGACCAGGCAACAAGTTGCCGGCGCGATCATCCCATTGGTAAAGAGCTTCATCCTGTCCAACCCTTTATGCCCTAACCTATCCCATAGCGTCATCAGCTTTTCCAAGAGCGATTCCGCGTTCTCCCTTTCGTAATCAGCGAAGTTGGTAGGCACCATACCCCAGGAGATCACCCCATCCCGCACCAACATTCCCGAGAATCCCTGCGCGTAACCCTCCAGCACTTCCGCGGTGGAATAGGCATTGAAAGAGAGTAGGTCGATCCTGGCGCTGAGCAAGAAGTCCCAGTCGGGATTTCCGCAGAGATGGATTCCCTTTGGACCCTCCAATAGTGAGACAAACAGGTCCAAATCTCCACGGGCCCTCTCCGCGGAATATCCAGTGATCCCAGTGAAGAGTAGCTCCAGCCCGGGCTCATCCACCCAAACGAAAGCGTGGGGGTGAAGAGCCCGCAGATCTTGTAGATGGCGATTAACCTTGGCGGAGACGTGCCGGATGACCAGTTCGCGAAGGTCATCTCGATAGATGATGGGTTTTTTCTGGTTGTCGATTACCTTCAGGCAAAGGGAGATAGGCCCCATAAATTGACCTCGGATGGACCGAAGGGAATCCCTTCTCTCCCTCGCCATCTCTTTAAAACCTGCTATAGTTACGGAAGTCTCCTCCCCTATGGAAAGGATAGTGGAATCCTCCAAGGCCTCCAGATATCCGGAAACTCGTTCCAGGAAAAGTTCCTCGTCGAAGATGAGCTTTTGATTTTCATAATCAACTACGATCCCCGGGAAACCCTTGACCGTCTGAACATAAGTGTCTTCTGAGAAAGAAAGGTTGGGAAGCTGAGGCCAGAAGGGTACATCCAAGGTAAAAGCTAAGTCGAGAGCCTGCTGTGGGTCCATGTGGGGCAGAATGCCCATGGCGGTGGTACATCCCTCGGGATTAAAGCCTAACCTGGTGAGACTATTCTCCAATTATTCCCTCGTCCGCCAGCGCCTTGCGTACCGCCCCCCTATCGAAGCCCACGATCAGGGTATTGCCGATCTCCAACACTGGGACTCCCATCTGGCCGCTTTTGTCGATCATCTCTTTGGCCGCCTGTTCGTCCTTTCCCACATCCTTTTCCTGAAAATCCACCTGCATCTGTTTGAGAAAGTCCCGAGCCATATGGCAGTAGGGGCATGTCTCCGTGGAGTAGAGAACCACAGCCATAATCTTTACCTCCTTTAAGCGCTTAATCGGAGCGAGCCTTTATGCCACTAAAATAGAAAAAATAACCCATCTCTCGCTATGAGCGAGATCAGAAAAATCTCTTTGCCTCAAGGCCGAGCGCAACCCTCGCTCACCATCTCCTCCAAGCGCTCTCGGTCGGTGATGATGATCTTGCCTCGATCGGTCTCGCATATCCCCAGTTTCTTGAAGTTGCTGATAACCCTGATAGTGGTCTCCACCGTGGTTCCCGCCATGTCCGCGATATCTTGGCGGGTGATGGGAAGGTCGATGGTGAGTCCGTCAGCTCCCGGCACTCCAACCTTGCGCATCAGGAGCAGGAGAACCCTTGCCACCCTCCATTCCACCCGCTCCGCCGCCAGGGCGCGTATAGTGTTCTGAGCCAGGCGTAATCTGGCAGCGAATTCCGCGAGGAATTCCAGGGCGAGATCGGGATATTCTCTCAAAAAAGAGAGGAAGTCCCCTCTCTTAATGGAGAGCAGTTCGGTATTCTCCAGGGCTTGGGCGGTCATAGGGTAAGGTTCCCCGTCGAACACTGCCTCATCCCCAAACAACTCCCCTGGATAGATCAACTCCACGATCATCTCCCGACCGCTTTCAGTCTGTTTGAGCAGCTTCACCTCACCAGAGGTCACTATATACAGTTTTTTAGGGGGGTCGCACTCCATGAAGATATACTCTCCCTTGGAGTATTTCTCCGATTCGGTAAGGCTGTAGAGGTGATCCAACGCCTCCGCTTCCAGGAAGTCGAACATAGGGATCTTCCATAGCAGGTTGACTTTTGATCCTTCTTTCTTCTTTGCCATGACTCCCTCCAATTTTTCCTCTCCAGGAACTATCGCCCTTCGGGATTACCTCCCTTAAAACTTAACCTGCCATATTTTCACACCAAGCTACCGCCTTTCTAAAAATAGATGCCGAATAACAAGAAATCCGAAACCCACAGGGACTTAGCGCCCTTGAACGAATTACGCCTAATATCATGGTAACAAAAAAGGGGGGCTTTATCCCCCCTTTTTTAAACACGATGCTTTATATTTTTACTACTCCATGGTAATGGCCTCGGAAGGACACTCCTCAGCGCAGGTTCCACATCCATCGCAATCATCCGGCCTGGCCAAATATGCAAGGTCGTCGTCGCCCAGCTCGATACAGGAGTTGGGGCACTCGTCCACGCAGAGTCCGCATCCGGTGCATTCATCGTTATCGAACACCGGCCTTTTGTCGCTTTTTTCTCCCATTAATTTCTCCTCCTTTGCCGATTAAAACAGTATCATTCTCCCTCCAGTAAAAGAAAATTTCCCTATATTCTATAACATATAAACCTCAATGGCGCAATCTTTTATCCTCAGAGATTTCACCGTCTTCATCATGAAAATCGATGCCGGCGTGAAGAGAGACATTCATTGTAAATCTCTCGCTCAAAACGATTCCTTTTTTTATTAAATCCTAGGGGAGGAAAGGAGAGCCCAAAGATAGAGGCGAACTCTCCAGCCAGGAATGCAGCCGATGGGTGAGGAAGAGCTCCAACGTCACCAGAATTAGGGAAGCCAATATGAACACCGCCATAGCCCTGCAGGATCTTCTACCAGCTGAAGAGCCATATCCACCAGAGAAAAGCGCTAATAATAAGGTAAGATTTAAAATCAGCAAGGTGCCCAGGATGGATAAGACTATCAGAACCTGCGCTAGTCCGAATAGTTGCCTGGGATGCCATAGGAACAAACCCAGTAGCGAGAAGATGACCAGAGCTAGAACAATAAGCTGTGGGGTTTCGCTAAGCGCCCGTCTCCCGCGGAGAGTTCCCAGCGCCAGACGATTGAAATAAGGTCCCACTACCAGCGCCAGCCCTCCCCCCGCCAGCACTCCGCTTAGCAATCTCAAGAAATTGTTGCTTTCCCTCCATCCTAAGCCGGCGGTTAGGATATCCCCTACCAAAAACAGCAGCGCGAGCATGATAAGGACTTTCGCGATATTGGAAGGAAGTTCTCCCTGCTCTTTCCCCCATGGAATAATCACGGCGGCAAATACCAAAAAAAAACCGGCGTAGAGGCCGGTGTCCCGGGCGCATACGGGAAGACCTCTCTCTCCGAAGAAGATGGTGCGTTCCGGCATCTGATGGCAGATGGCATAACCGATCTCCCAAACCAGCCGGTCCCAAAAGTTCATCATTCGGCTTAGCTCCCGTCCTCTATTATGCCTTTGATCGCAACAGAATCCACACCTGAGAATTTAATGGGAATCGTATCGCCCTCTCCACCCAGGAGATGTCCGCTTACGGAGATATAATCTATATCGTCAAGCGAACCGGTATATGGAGTGAGCACGCTAATATTGGAACCCCTTTGGTGCAGTAATTTACCTATACCTAGGGTGAAACCCTCACAGTCTGCAAGGCCCAGCAGTTGTCCCCGCTCCAATCCAGGCTCTCCGAGCCAATTTTTTACAGGAAAGTGTGGCTCTATCCGCATCGCGGAAACGTCCAAGGCGCGCGGTCGGGCGTCACGGAAATATCTCCTCCACAACAAAGCCCGGTAACGCACGCGCTCCGCTCTCTCTCTTTTTCTGATTAGTGGAGGCGGTTCCATAGTGATGACGTTCCGGCGCAAACCCTCCTCTAGCGCGCCTAGGATATGTCCCAATTCGCCCGATCTCTCTAGAGCGACGATTAAGTCGGGCAACAGTTTTCTCATTTTACTTCGTTTGAGCAGGGCGGCGAGGTGCCCCTTCACCATGCCAGAGGTGTCGATGAGCAGATGATGATAGCCCCGCTCCCGGGCATAGCCATCCAGTTTTAGACTCGCCTCCACCACTCTGGAGACCGCATAAGCAGGAGTGGTTTCCCCGACGAAGATCATCTTGGTGGGGAAAAGAACGGTTTCCGCTTGATCATCGCTTCTCCACGGGAGCATTAAACCAACGGTCATAGGCGGCCCCACAGTTGATTGGCCCAAATCACAATCGATCACTCCTACCTTTCGTCCCCGGTCCACAAGGTAGCTGGCCAGCCGTAGAAGTAAGGTGGTCTTTCCCGTATCCGAAGCGCCGATGGCCATTATCTTGCGTATGTTCTCCCTTATTATCTTCTCCGCCAGGGCTTCGCTATCCATTATTCGGAATTATCACTCCTCCAGAGGTTGGAATGGCTCCTCGAAGTAACGATGGAAGGGTCGAGGCAGCGCGCCGTATTCCTCGAAATTCGTTTTAGTTTCCAGAGGGACGGAATTATAGGTGAGCCAAAAGAGCAGCGGCTCCTCCCTCGCTCCTCTCTCCTCTATGAATTCCAGGGCGCCCGCCATGGTCTTGCCGGTGTAGGTTCCCTCCAGGGTTATGCCCTCTTCCTCCTTCAACCTTCTCACCATCTCCATGCCTCGAGGGGTAAAGTGGGCGTATCCTTCTCCCAACTGTCCGGGGAGGAAATTGAGTTCACCCGGGCTTACCCTCACCAGGGGTATATTATTATCTACATTATGTAATAATTTGGATGTTCCGTTTATCAGGCGCGCCCACAACCAGGGATTACACACCCAGCGCTCCACCACCTCCACACCCACCACTTGAGATCTCATTCCGGCCAATCTCAAGCCCAGCACCAATCCGGCAGCGGTACCCATGGTACCCAAGGTCACAAAGATATAAGTGGGTTCAGGGAGTAGCCCCTTCTCCACCTGCTCCTTGAGCTCGAAAGCAGCGTTGACATATCCCAACGAGGTGAGAAAGTTGCTTCCCCCTGGAGGGAGGAAGTAGGGCCGTCTGTATCCCCTTCCCAGCCATCCTTTTGAGAGGGCGCGGAGGGCATAGAAGGGAAGAGCGTACATGGAGGGAAGATATACCATCCTAGCCCCGTTGCGTAAATCCTGGAGGAGGTTTTTGCGCACGTAACTGGCATTGGGCTGATCCCAGAGCAGAGCAACGGTTTTCAAACCCAGTCGCCTCCCGTGTATTACCGTTGCCACCACATGATTGGATCCCGCGGCGCCACAGGTAATGATGGTTTCCCTTCCCTTGCGTATGGCATCAGCCAGGGAATACTCCAGCTTCCTCACCTTGTTGCCTCCGTAATGGGAAGAGCTGAGGTCATCTCTTTTTATATAAAACTGGTTAATCCCTTCTTTCCTTCCAAAATTTTCCAATAGCTGAACCGGGGTGGGAAATTCCCCCAGGGTGACGCGGGGTATGCGCACGGACAACATAGGATAGGCTCTATCTATAGGTCGTTCCATCTTCCCTCCTAATCTCGTTGATAAAATAGTTACAATCTATCGATAATCTTTTCACCCGCCCGAAGATAATCGCAATATCCAGCGATGGTTCTCCCCCTCGTCGAGAAAATCACAAACTGTTTCAAGGGAAAACTAAAAACTTACTCCTGTTTTCCTTGCCAACGCTAACGGCGGAATCCTTTAATTTCGCAACCATCATATTCTGGGATACTTTAAAATGGCTCTGAAAAATGTCGCCACCAGGATAGAGCCCGCCAACAAGAGCATAGTCCCAAAGGCGGCGATTCCCTCTCTTAAATACTTCTCCACATCTGGAGGGAACAACCATAGGAGTATCCACAAACCCATAAAGAGAAAGACCAACCCGGCATAAAGCCTAATATTAAGAAAACCCTTGCGAAGCACCACGAAGGCGGGGGTGCCCGCCGCCGCCAGACCAGACAAGCCCAGCAAAGTACCCCACCCCGTATGCCCGCTTCCTAAGCCATATAGGATGCTGGGGATAGCACAAGCCATGGCGAGTAGAAATAAACCTATAACCGTTCCCCCCCTGCTCCAGACCTCGGGCTTTCCCCCATTTTTTTGAACATCCCTTACCTCCATCTGGCAGAAGCATCGGGCACAGAGGAACCTGGCTCTCTCGTCCATGAAGTGAATATCCAGCTCCTTCCCGCATCCTCTGCACGTTTCCATGGATTCGCTCACCCTCTGTCGCGAAAAATCGGGTTTTCTACTCGCCCGCCAGCAATTCCTCTTCTATGATATCCACCGCGCTAGTATAAGCCACAATGCTGCGGTGTACCATCTCTCTTGCCAAAGAGATCTTCTCCGCCAAAGCGTTCTCTTCTACCACCCCGCAAAGCTGCCGCATGATATCCAGCACCTGTTTCATGGAACGCACGAAGTCCCCAGCGGAAAGCTGGGGATAATTATCCACGATGTAACGCAGATCGCAACCGCCCGCCCAATCATAGACCACCTGAAGGAAACCGGTGTCAATGGGCTTGAGAAGATCCAGACCTTCCTTCACTTCCAGCGATTTAATCCTCTCCTGATGTTCCAAGGTTAGTTTAATTACATTACGTAAATTTATAGTTGGGAAGGTCCCTCCACCACCGGGCTTTTTCTTCCCAGCCCCCCTTTCGTTTCTCTCCCCGGAGAGAGGCGTGTCTCTCGCTTCGTAGACGAAACAGGAGAGATAGGCGGCGATTTCCTGAGGATCAAGGGGGTCCATGATTCCTTGGAATAGCGCCTCGCTCAACAGTATATCGCACTCATTGTAGATCATGGAGAGCGCCAATCCTCGTTCGGTCAGACGGTCTCCCTCCAGATACCCCAGGCGTCTCAGGATCTCGCAGATGTTCTCCAACTTGCGGGAAACGATGTCGCTTCGGGCTTCCATCTGCCTTCCCAGGTTTTCAATCTCTCTCCTCAACTGGTTGGCCTTTCGCGCGATGCTCAAGCAGGGATCTTTATTGACGCAGCGATGACAGGGGTGCGTCTCCAGGGCACTCCTCAACTCCTTGATCTCCTCCCTCAACCTGTGGGGGTGCTCCACATCCTCCCACGGCTCCGGAGGGGGTATCTCGAAACGGGAGAGCCATGCCCTCACTTCTTTCGCCTTTTTCTTGCTCAATCCATTGGCCAGACTTTCCTCCCAGTGACCCAGAACTTGGGGAAGGGCATTGAAGTGTTGATAATTGACATGGAGATGTCGTCCCCTTTCATCTACGGTATGCAGGCGAGGGTTGCCTCGCTGGTCCACTCCCATGGAAAGCACCATGGCCACGTGACTCCTTCCCTTACGTTGGACCACCACCACGTCCCCCACCGCCAGTTCCTGTAGCTCGTGATTGATTAATTGCACGCGTTTACGCCTTCTCTCCTGAGCCATCTCCTTCTCCAGCCGGGATATCTCTCCCCTCTGGTGGAGGTAACTCTCTGCGTCTCCCCGCTCGCAGCTCATCTCCCCCGCCAATTTGCTCAAAAGGGATTGATGCCTGCTTCTAGCCCTCTCCAGTTTGACCACGTCCCGATCTGCGGTATACTGCGCGAAACTGGAGTTGACGATCTTTATGGACTCCCCCAAGTCATAGCTTTTAAGCAGGTTGAGCGCCATATTGTAGGAAAGCCTGAAGCTGGAAACCAAGGGAAGGCTCGCCATCCTGGCCAATTTTTGCACTTGGTGAAAGGTGACCATAGGATGGTAGAGCACCACGCCGTTGCCCACCCGGTCCATTCCTCTGCGACCCGCCCTCCCGGTCAACTGGGTGTATTCCGTGGAAGTAAGCAGTTCATGGGTTTCTCCGTTGAACTTAAACAGGGACTCTATAACCACCGTTTTGGCGGGCATATTTATTCCCAGAGAAAGGGTCTCGGTAGCGAAGACCACTTTGATCAAGCCCTGGGCGAAGAGGTCCTCCACAATCTCCTTGAATAGGGGAAGCATCCCCGCATGATGGGAACTGATACCTCTCTTCAAAGCCTCTAGCCATCCTTGGTAACCGAAGACCCTGAGGTCCTCCTCGGGCAGCCATTCCAAACTCGCCATCGCTTGCTCCTCAATGGAGACCTTCTCCTCCGCATTGGTAAGGTCCAGGCCTTCCTCCATGCAGTGAATGATCGCCGCGTTACAACCCGCCCGGCTGAAGATAAAATAGATGGCTGGGAGCATTTTGGATTTAAACAGTCGGGCAACCACCTGCGATCTCCTGGGTATGAGGCTGCGGGGTCGTATGCGCTTTCCTTGATCGCCCTGCCTCCCGCTCAATTTTTTCTCATATTCCGCAACCGTCCTTTCCGACTTTTCGCTGAAGAGATTGAGCATGGCGCCGTTGATAAAATAGTAGTGACGCAGTGGCACTGGTCTCTCTTGGGTGCTCACCACTCCTACATCCCCACGGAGGGCGTTGAGCCATCCCCCGAAATCCTCGAAGTTGGAGACGGTGGCGGAGAGGGCCACGATCTTTACGGTCATCGGTAGGTGGATGATGATCTCTTCCCATACCGCCCCTCGCATTGGATCCATGAGGTAATGGCACTCGTCCAGGATCACGTATCTCAGATCATGAAGGGTATCGGAGCGCTCATAGAGCATGTTACGGAGCACCTCAGTGGTCATCACCACCACCGGAGCCTCGGGGTTGATGCTGTTATCACCGGTGAGGAGACCGGTACGGCTCAGACCATACCATGCCGAGAGGTCCCTAAATTTCTGATTGGATAGGGCCTTGATGGGGGTGGTGTAGAAAGCTTTCATCCCCTCCTCCATTGCCCGGGCGATGGCGTACTCGGCAACCACGGTCTTTCCAGCCCCGGTGGGCGCCACCACCAGGACCGACTGGTCTTCCTTCAGATACTGAATCGCTTTCTCCTGGAAGGGGTCGAGGGCGAATCCATACCGTTCTTTGAAATCTTCTTCTTCTCTCAGCTCCATAGTCCTATTTTACCCCATGGAGAAAGGAGCTACACGGCGGCGTTGCGAGGCACGTTCCGTTTCGTTCCCTTGTTTATTCGGGCAGGTGGGTAACATGAGGAGTTACGGATTGTAATTTGCTGTAAACTTTCCGTTCCCACTCCCTTGTTTATACCTTTTCCCAGCGAGGCACCAATTCCTTAAGCCTGGGATATGATGGGATAAGCGAGGGGCAAGATAGGAGAGGGAAAACCACCCCAAAATGACAAGCTCAACTCGCCCATCGACGCTCTTGCCGCTCCGGATAAACCTTTCTGATTCCAGTACTGAAAAAACATCTTGAAAAACATCTAATTTATTTTTAGGGGGCAGTTTCAGCCTTGCGCCCGATCCCATTTTCAACCATGGATTTTCAACCTGGAATAAATAAAGAATAAGATGACGGGACTGGATTCAACCAAGCTCCATAATCGGGTTTTAAATCGTTACTTTTTTAATCCTAGAGAACGCCATGGGAAAGATTTGACGGACCGTCGCCTTTAGAGTTAAATAAAAGATTGCCAAGCAATGACACCGGCTAAAGTGGGAAGATGTCGGTTTTCCCTTATTTCCTTAAAAAGGATATATCTTTCGCCAACACTACGAAAGCGGAGCTCTATCAGGTCAGATCCGAGTAAGGAAGGCATCGTTACAATTTAAAATAAGAATTTGACTGGGAGAGAAGGGGGGAGAGATGGGAGATATCATACCGATAAGAACCGCTATCGCCAACTGCTACCTAGTAAGGGGGGAAAGGCCTTACCTAGTGGACACTAATACCCCCAGGGGTAAAGCCAAGATCTCGCGGGCTATCAGCCAAGCGGGCCTGAAGCCCTCGGAAATTTCCTATATACTCATCACCCATTACCACTTCGACCACACCGGGAGCCTGGCGGAACTGAAGAAAGAAACCGGCGCTAAGGTGGCGGCGGGAGCGGAAGACGTCCCTTTTATCGAAGGCCGGGAACCTATGCCCGTGGCCAGCGACCTCACCCGCATGGGAAGGATTGCCCGGAAGATGCCTCAGGCTCTCTTTAAATATCAACGTTTCCGCCCCTGCGAGGTGGATATTTCCTTAAAAGATGGGGAGAGCTTGGAGGATCTGGGTTTGGAGATAATCGCTTTGCCTGGACACACCCCAGGGGGTATCGCTTTCGTTGACCGGGATAAGAACCTCGCCTTCATAGGGGACTTGGTCTCCAACTACTTGGGGCGCCCTGGCTATCCCTATCTCATGTACAGCCAAAGTTTGCAGCAGATACAGCAGTCCATAAGGAGACTGGCCCAGCTTGACTTGGATTTCCTCTACCCCGGACATGGCAAGATCATCGGTCCCAGGGCTTCCCAGATACTTGAGGATTTTCTCAAGAAAAAAGGGCTTTAAGGGCTCTGGTTTACCATTTCGTCTGATATATCTTTTAAGTTTTATCAAAAATAGCCCCTGGGTGGCGCAACTGATTCGGGCACGAGCCAAGCGGAAGAATGTAGCCTTATGCGCAGAGGGCTTAATATGCCTCAACCGAAACGCCCGCTTAGGCCCCGTTCACCCAGAGTAGGCGGATGTTATCAGGCTTTAAGACTAGCTCTCGCAGCGTTTTATCATTCATGGTCAAGATTTAAGGAAAATGTTTACTTATATTCTTTGGAGAAATTTCCCTGCATCACCGACACGGTTAATATCTGGGGAGGCCGAAGCCATTTTCTAAAGCTTTTTCAAGTTAACCAACGTCCCATAGGCCTTAGAGAGGTCGAGGGGATGGTTGGCGGTCATGTATCATTTACGTTCCTGCCTTTTCTCCTCCAACCCTGGCTTTTGGAAAGTTAAAAAGCGACATTTAGAATGAATTTTCTCCGCAAAAAAATCATTCTATGATAAACTGCTTAAGCGGGAGGAATATCCATCAGGAGGCATCCATGAGCGATTTCTGGAAGGAAAAGAACGTGGTGGTGACCGGGGGAGCGGGTTTCCTAGGTTCCTACGTGGTGGAGCGGCTCAAGGAAAGAGACCCTGCGTCTATCTTCGTCCCCCGGAGCAAGGATTATGACCTGAGGTCCAGGGAAGCCATCCTCGACATGCTTCGGGCAGCAAAACCCCACCTAATTATCCATCTGGCGGGCGTGGTGGGGGGAATCGGCGCCAACCGGGAAAGGCCAGCGGAATTCTTCTACGATAACCTGATCATGGGAGTCCAGTTAATTCACGAAGCATGGGCCTATGGCGTGGAAAAGTTCGTGATCATCGGCACGGTCTGTTCCTACCCCAAATTCACCCCCGTGCCTTTCAAGGAGGAGGACCTCTGGGATGGCTACCCTGAGGAAACCAACGCCCCTTACGGATTAGCCAAGAAAATGCTTCTAGTGCAGTCCCAGGCTTATCGGGACCAATATGGATTCAATTCCATCTTTCTCATGCCGGTAAACCTTTACGGGCCTGGGGACAACTTCGACCCGGAAACCTCTCACGTCATTCCGGCATTGATTAGAAAATGCGTGGAGGCGCGAGAAAAGGGGGAGAAAAACATTGTGGTCTGGGGCGACGGCACCCCCACGCGGGAGTTCCTCTTCGTCGATGACGCCGCGGAGGGAATTCTTTTAGCCACCGAGAAATACAACCGCAGCGACCCGGTGAACCTTGGATCTGGATTTGAGATCAGCATCAGAGAGCTGGTGAACCTCATCGCAAGACTCACCGGCTTCGAGGGGGAGATCGTATTCGATACCTCCAAGCCAAATGGGCAACCCCGAAGAGCGCTCAACACCACTAAAGCAGAACGGGAATTCGGTTTCCGAGCCTGGACCGGATTCGAGGAAGGCTTAAGAAAAACCATCGACTGGTATCTGCAACACCACAACTTAAGAGCAGCTAAAATGTGATTTCATTACATATTGTAAATATCTTTATCGAAAATGAATGTCATCAAAAGATTAGCATGGCGAACTCCTGGTTTCCGCAGTCTTTATGACTGGGGCACCAGGAAATTTCCCTATCTGGGCTTCCTCAACGACTTTCGCCGTTTCAAAAAAATGTCCCATCAAAAGGAGGAGCGATTCCCCATAAAGTGGAAAGATCGTTACCCCTGCCTAATGGATAAAACCGCTTCTGCCTCATTTGATCGGCACTACCTATATCACACCGCTTGGGCGGCGAGAGTCCTAGCTCTCCGAAGGCCCGCATTCCACGTGGATATCTCCTCTTTTCTTTATTTCTCCGCTTTGGTCTCCGCATTTATCCCCATCCAGTTCTATGACTTGAGGCCAGCGCAGATTCAGCTGGAGAACTTCTCATCGGGACAAGCGAATTTGCTTGATCTCCCATTTGAGGACGAAACCATTCCCTCTCTCTCTTGTATGCACGTTTTAGAACATGTAGGGCTGGGAAGATACGGGGATGCCTTGGACCCCGATGGAGACCTGAAAGCCATGTCCGAACTAAAGCGAGTGCTTGCGCCAGGAGGGTCCCTGTTGCTAGTGGTGCCGGTAGGAAAGCCCAGGATCATGTTCAACGCGCACCGCATCTACTCTTGCGCTCAGATTATTAGCTATTTCTCTGACCTTGCCCTGGAGGAGTTCGCCCTCATCCCTGACCAGGATGAAGGGGGCAGAAGGGGCATTATCCGCGACGCCCCTGAAGAACTTGCCCAGGAGCAAGAATACGGCTGTGGATGTTTTCACTTTTCAAAAAGGGTTTAACATAGTCTTGCTCAAGCATGAGGTCATTTCTTCTTTAATACGCTAGGCTTAGACGCTTATCATCACGTAGCCATTAACTGAACGATAAAGATCTCTCGGTTGCCAGAGTGAAGGATCGAAATTCTCCAAGAATGAACGGAAATCTATCAAAATTCTATTCAGATCGATAAAATCGCACCGAGATTAATAGAATAAAGAAAAGGATTTGTATCTCACACACAGGATTATAAAGAAAAGCCGAGTGGGAGAATTCTGTTCAAATCGCCCTCTTGCCACGGCGCCTTCATTCAAGGAAAAGTCAGTGTGCCCGTAAGCGCATAGGTAAACTCATCGAGATTTTCCCATTGAATAATAAGATATCCTGCTCCTCGCCCAAAGTAGCGGTTTTTCCAGAAGGGGTCCTTTAAAAAGCATCTTCGCGTATTCCTCCGGGGTGATGGCTTTTCCAGTTCTTCCCATCTCCCCGGATTTCAAGTGCAACGGTCTGCTCTCCAGGTTCTCGAACCAAGTGTTTCTCCCCTCACGACCCATGATATAATCCACGTCTTCGTCCACGATAAGGTGAAGAAAGGGAATGAGCACCTGCAGAGCGATAAGGGAGATCATCCCTTTCTTGGACTCCCTAACCCATAGCGACTCATGTCCCACCCGGTGATAATAAAAGGTTCCGCGCACAACCATCATCTGGGATCCGCTGGCCAGTTGGCGAATGCCGAATCCCCAAGCATCTAGCCCTAAGGCGAACTCGGGATAGCCCCCCGCCTTCTCCCAGCTCTCCTTGGTGTACAGGTAATTACCGCTGCAGCAGGGGTTGACATTCCCGGCGAGGCAGTCGGCCAGGGTGATCCGCCCCGCCTTGAATTTCCACTTGTGGGAGATGGAGGTGATGCTATCCTGGAAAAAACGAAGCTCCCGGAAGGAAATGGCGTCGACCCCATATCTTTTTAGAGCGCGCCTCAACAAGAAAACGCTCCCTGGATAAAGAATATTGTCCGCGTCCAGGCAGAAGATCAAGTCATTTTTGGCTATTTCCACAGCTGTGTTTCTGGCCGCTGAGGTCCCCTTGTTCCTTGAATGGGAGGTGATAACTATGCCAGGATATCTATCCCCCAACTTTTGAATTATCTCTAGGGTGGAATCGGTGGAACCGTCATCCACTATCACCAGTTCGTCCCTTTCATAAAAATTGCCCTCCATGATGGAGAGCACCGACTCCTCCAAGAAGTCCTGGGCGTTATAGGCGGGCATTACGAAGCTTAAGCCTTGGCCGCCATTCCTAATTCGCATTTTACCTCCACGTATATCATCTTTTTCGCCTAATTCTCATCTCCATCTCGCTCCCCTATCCGCGACAAACAGCGATCGAACATTTGGGCGAGACGCTCTTACCTTCCCTCTTCCCGATAACGGCATCATCTTCGAAAGATGAAAAGCCCGATTTTGAACCCTGCGATCTTAAGTAAGCGAAAAAGATTGCTTGCCATCAATATACAATATAACCTAACTAATTAAAAATATTTTACATCTACCCGTGATCACAAGAAGTGCCCAAGAATTTGAGGCAACTTATTGCTTTATATAGCGTATATAGCGTTCTTGCTAGACCAGCAAATTCCCAAACTGGAAAGAACCCCTCACCAATAGAAGTACCACCAAAAGCCATTCCTATTGAAAAAACTCGAGACGGTGTAATAATATGAGTCAAAAACAGGAGGTCAAGCAGGGCGAAGATGCGCATATTCTATGCTTCCGATACCACTCCTAACGCTTTCTTCCAGTCCAACTTGTGGCGCAACAACCTCTATCTCCCCTTAGTGGACCTGGGCCACGAGGTGATGGAATTCCAGTATGACCTGCGCGAAACCTTTCAACGCTTGGACCCGGAGATACCCGAAAACCGGGAATTCATAAAAAACAACCGGCCCCGGGTGACGGACGAGCTTTTACGACAAATCAGAAAAGCCCACGCCTCTAAACCCATAGATCTCTTCTTTAGTTATTTCTACGACGCTTGTGTCCTGCCAGAAGCTATCGACGAGATCAAAGCCATGGGAATCACCACGGTGAACTGGTACTGCAACGGGGCCAATTTATTACGTCTTGTAAAAGAAATAGCGCCCCGCTACGACTGGTGCCTGGTGCCGGAGAAGTTTCGCCTGGAAGAATACAAGAAAATGGGAGCTCGACCCATATATTGCCAGGAGGCGGCCAACCCTAACATCTACAAACCCTATGACCTGCCGGTGGAATTCGACGTCAC
>JACVIX010000008.1 GCA_015711725.1 Candidatus Geothermincola primus
CGAATCCCTCGATCCTCTAACCAACCCGCCAAGGTTCGCGCGGTATTTACCGATTCCTTCTTATATATATTGGGGAGAATTCCCACATTACGCATCTAATTCCCAAGCCTCCTCTATTATTTTTCTCCAATTCTCTCTATATTCCCCACCTCTCCCTCTGAAAAGAAGGAGAAAATATTCCAAATTACCGTCCGAACCCCGAGGAAACGCTGGCGCGAATTCCGCAACCCGATACCCCAACTTCTCGCAGGTCGACATCACTTCTCCCACCACTTCGAAATGAACATGAATATCCCTAACTATCCCACCCTTGCCCACCTTTCCTCTTCCTGCCTCGAATTGGGGCTTGATCAAGGCGATTACCTTGGCATTCTCGGGCAATATATCCCGTAAGGGTTCCAATATAAGTTTTATGGAGATGAAGGAGACGTCGATGGTAACTAGGTCTGGAGTGAAGGGCAACATCTCCTTCTTTAGATACCTGGCGTTCAGTCCCTCCAGTACGAAGACCCGACGATCGTTTCTCAACCTCCAGTGTAAAAGACCCTTCCCTACGTCTAGAGCCACGACTCGTTCCACCCCTCTCTGCAGGAGGCAGTCCGTGAACCCCCCAGTGGAAGAACCGATGTCCAGAACGCTTAAGCCTTTCACGGAAATATCCGCTCTCTCCAAGAACCCATCAAGTTTCAAGCCTCCCCTGGAAACGAACTTGGGAGGATGAGAGATATTTACCTGAGTGCTTTCGTTAACTCGCAGGCTGGGTTTAATATTGCCTCCCCTACCCTGGACGACTACCTCCCCAGCCATAATTGCTCTCTTTGCCTGCTCGCGGGTGGAGAAATATCCCTTTTCGACAAGGAACTGATCTAACCTCATACTTTATTTCTAGGTATTTCTAAGCCTCTTGGTTATTACGCGATATGGGATGTTGAAAGAAGCCGCAAGACACTGGCTGAAATATTTTCGCTGTTTATCCCCAGTTCAGAATGGAGCTCCTTTATTTTACCCTGTTCGATAAAGGAATCGGGCAGCCCATATTTGATAAGTTTGCAGCACAACCCTTGCTCTAGCAAGAAGTTGCCAACTTCTTCCCCAAACCCCCCCATTAATGCGTTATCTTCGATAGTAACCCATATGTCATGATTCCTGGAAAGTATCATTAATGTCTCGCGGTCCAGAGGTTTGACGAATCGCGCGTTCACCACGGTGGGAACAATCCCCGCCCTCTCTTTGATAATCTTCCCAGCTTGAATCGCGTATTCCACCATGGGACCTACTCCTATCAAGCATAACTTCGAACCCTCCTCGATTATCTGCGACTTGCCCGGGGGAATTTTTCTTGGGAGATCATCAACCCATTGTGAACTTCCTGCTCCTCGAGGATATCTGATAGCCACGGGTGAATTCAACTCTAGCGCGTACCAGAGCATATCCCTCAACTCCTCCTGGTTTCGAGGAGCCATGATTGTCATGTTGGGTATGGGCCTAAGGTAAGAGAGGTCAAAAGAGCCATGATGAGTGGGCCCATCCTCCCCAACTAAACCCGCGCGGTCGATAGCGAAGATGATTGGCAAATTCTGCAGACACACTTCCTGGACGATCTGATCATATGCTCTCTGTAAAAACGTCGAATAAATGCATACCACGGGTCTGAGCCCATTCAAGGCTAATCCCGCGGCCAAGGTTACAGCATGTTGCTCCGCTATACCCACATCAAAGAAACGGTGTGGAAATTCTTTGGAGAAATCATTTAAGCCAGTCCCTAGGGACATAGCCGCGGTAATGGCCACTACCCTCCGATCCCTCTTCGCAATGTTGCTGATAGTTCTACCAAAAACCTCAGTGAAGGTGGGTGTTTTCTTCTGGTTCGTTTTCCCGGTGGTGATAGCGAAAGGAGGCGTTCCGTGAAAAGTTTCGGGTCGTACCTCGGCATGCTGGTAACCCTTACCTTTGGTGGTTACCACATGGAGTAAAACCGGCCCATCGTAACCCTTAGCGAGCTGTAGGTCGTTTTCTAGAGCGTCGATATTATGCCCATCGATAGGACCGACGTATTTTATGCCCAATTCCTCGAAGATGAACTCCGGTATGAGGAAATTCTTAACCCGCTCCTTGAGATTATGGATTAACTGACTGGTCCTGTCTCCCACCATAGGAAAGCCCTCAATTATGCTCTTTATGTCCTTTTTCAGATGTACATAAGCTGGATTCAGGCGTAGTTGACTCAGATGTACCGACAATGCCCCCACATTCTTAGAGATGGACATGCCGTTGTCATTAAGCACTAGAATAACATGAGCTCCCATTTGGCCCATTTGATTGAGGGCTTCGTAAGCCAATCCCCCGGTAAGAGCTCCATCCCCCACCACCGCTACCACTTGGAAATCTTGGCTGAGATATTCCCTAGCGAGAGCAAAGGCTAAGGCGTAACTTATGGAAGTGCTGGCGTGCCCTGCATCGACAACGTCGTGTTCGCTCTCCGACCTTCTAGTAAAACCGCAGATACCATCCCTTGTCCGGAGGCTATCGAAGCTCTTGTTTCTTCCCGTGATGATCTTATGGGCATAAGCCTGATGGCTCACATCCCAAATTATCTTATCTCGGGGGCTATCAAAAACCCTATGAAGGGCAATAGCCAATTCTACTGCGCCTAGGCTAGAGGCGAGATGCCCTCCTCGTCTGGCGGTGACCTCAATTATGCGTTGCCTGATCTCTTGGGAGAGTAGGTGTAGCTCTTCCCGGGAGAGATTTTTTAAATCAGCCGGGCCGGATATTTTATCTAGAATTCGAGATCTATCCATGGGAAATTTCCTATCTACTCACTGAGAAGATCCTGACAACGCTCCACCTGAAATAGGGCTTTCTCGATTAGCTCGATCCTCTCATCTTCATCGACGTTTTCGTCCTTAAGCCGATCCAACAGCCATCTCAGCCTTTTCAATGCGAGTGTCAAATCATCATTTTTTCCGTCAAATTCCTCATACATCTAACGAATATTCCTTCGTTACATCCTTATTTCGGCAAAATCTCGCTTTCTATAATCCTACTGCAAATCTCCGATCATTAACAATTCAATTATAAAAGAAGTTGCCATAGAGCTAAAACCATCTTAATGGGGTGCACTTTTATTTATCATCAGTTTTTAATAATATAGAAAATACTATTCGGCAGTTTCCAGAACTATTAGGATTATCCCGAACTTTTTAGGAGAATCCCGAACGTGCCAAGGCGTAAGAATTTGGTTCCCAGCCTTCTCATAATATTTAGTTTAGCTAGTTATCTCTTTATGGCTATCTTAGCCCTCTCCCCTTTCCCCGTGATCGGTAAGATCTCTCCATTGCAGCCAGCGTTGCAAAAAAACGATTTCACCAGAAGTCTTTTAGGCGTTTTTCAGCTTAATACCAGGAATTATGCAAAATTGGTCTCCATGGGAATAGCAACCATGGCGGTTATATGGATCCTATATTTTATCCTTATTTATCAGATAACCAGAAAAGGCCTGCGCCTCCGTCTCCGAAGCCTTGTTCTTATCGCGGGGGCATGTTGCCTTTTCGTCACGCTGTCACCGCCAATTCTTTCTCGGGATATCTTTTCCATGATCTTTTACGGGAAAATTGGGAGCTTTTATGACCTCAATCCCTACTTGGTGAAGCCCCAATATTTTATCAGCGATCCCATGTTGGCTTTAATCTCCACAAACTGGAAAAACACCGGAATGGTCTATGGCCCCCTCGCGGGAATGATCTGCAGTTTCTCTTTTATGCTTTGGGGCCATAATATCGTGGCCAACGTCATCTTTTTAAAATCGTTGATGACCATAGCGCACTTATTCAATATATACCTTATTTACAAGATTAAGAATATCGGAGAAGAAAACAATCCTAATCCAGGATTAGCTATTTATGCCCTCAACCCCCTGGTCATACTGCATTCTGCCGGAGGAGGCCATTTCGACGTGCTCATGATGACCTTGGTGCTTCTGGCACTTCTTCGCTACGAACAAAAGAGGGACTGGGACTCGTTTGCATTGCTGATTCTCGCCTCAACCCTTAAATACGTTACCATTCTGCCCGCATTCACGCTAGTGATTTTTCAGCTAAGAAAGAGATATGCCCTTAGGGATAAGGTTAATTTGATTATCGCTTATTTTGTCATAGCTCTTATCGTCATCGTCGCTCTTTATTATCCGTACTTCAGCAGTACCACAATATTCAAGCCTCTTTTCGCCAATATGAAATTGGTAAACGTGGTAAGCGTGGGTTTTGTAATAAGAAAAACGTTGCAATATCTCCTCATGCTGCTGTTAGTTCACTCTGGTATTGCTTCCGACATTTCAAATATAGCGACTGCCGTTGTGCTCATCTCCGCCTTTATTCTTCTCATATATTACATTTTGAAGGATAACGATAAGGACGAGGAGATGGGCAAGATATGGCTGCTCTCCCTTACCTCTTTGCTCTTCACCTTGAGTTATTTGCTACCCTGGTATTTTATTTGGATAATTGCTTTAATTCCCTTTAGGAAATGGGATCGCTATAACTGGCTTTTATTTGGCCTCACTGTTATCGGGTTTGCGCTTGCCGCGGATATATGGCTGTGAGAAGGTATTTGACAAACTTTTGTTTAATCAATTGTTGAAAATAATTTCTCTGCCCGTCGAAGATCGGAGCCGGTTTCCGCAAAATGTGACAGAAGGGTTAGATCGCTGCCTATGGAAGAAAGGATGGATGCCCAGCCGCTTTCCGTCTCAGAGGAGATATTGATCTTTGAGGACGGCAAGGATCATGCCGTATCTTCAAGCCATCGTAGGAAAGAGATGAATATGATGGCTCATGTACGGAGGATTTCCGAGGTCATTGGAAGTAGGCCCTCCGCTAGCTCTTCGGAAATCGCGGCGGCGAGATACGTCAAGAGGGAATTTCAACGACTGGGCTTGGATCCCCAGGAACAGAATTTCATATCCCGCAGACATGCTGAACCCTCGCTACTCTTCTCGTATCTTCTTGTAATAATAGCTGTGGTTCTTCTGCCTAGACATCCCTTGATTTTCTTTGTGGTTTTCTTGATGGGCTTCCTTCTATGCCTTCTTGAATATATGGGTAGAAGGCCATTGGGATTCTTCCAGTGGAGATATAAGTCGAAAAATATAGTGCTCAAGATATCACCCTTTAAATCGGTTGATAAGAAGGTCGTCTTACTGAGTCATTTAGACACTCCTAAAGTGGCGTTTTATCACAGGGGTATTCCGGAGCGGATATTCGGCGTATTCGTTCTGGCCAACTTTATATCTCTTTGCTTGCTCTTTATGGAGATGATCACCCTTATTGCTGCCATCATCTTGAGAGTTGAAAAATCTATCATTGACGCCCTATGGTATATTGCTATTCTTTTAACTGTCCCATCTTTCTTCCCCTTTTTGTTTATTTTAATAAAATTTATAATGCGTAAATACTCAATTGGGGCCAATGACGACACCTCGGGATTGGCGATACTATTGAATCTCGCCGCACACTATTCCAAGAGGTCCTTGATCAACACCGAACTTTGGCTTGTAGCTCTGGGGAGCGAGGAAGCTGGCTCTATTGGGCTGAAAAGATTCCTGAGAAAATACGGCGATGACTTGAAGGGGGCATTCTTCATCTACATCGATGCCGTGGGGATGGGTTCTCCGATCTATTACCGTTATGAGGGAATGATCCTACCCTTCCGAGCGAACAAAAAACTGACCAAGTTAGCGGAAAAGGTTAAAACATTACATGCCCAGTTGCAAGCATCAGCGGTTCGTAGAAGATATTCACTTACCTCATCTTACTGGTTAGTTTCCAGAGGAAAGCGGGCTATAACCATCAGCTCAAAAGGGAAGAGCTCTGGAACACACATCATAGGGACTGATGATTATCAAAGCTTGGACCCCAAAGGCTTACGGAAGGCCTATGAATTTACCCGATACCTGGTGGAAAATATAGATCGCATGGACATTTAACCCATTGTCAATTCTATATATTTTCTCACTCGCCTAAGCGTCAGCCAACGGCATAGGAGCGGGTCTTCAGTCTTATTAATTTTCCCCTAACCCTTATTCCGCAACGCTTTCCCAGCAAACCTATACAGCAAAATAACGCTAATACATAAAGAATAGCGAGGGAATTCCGTAAGTTAACGGGTTGGTAGGCAAAGCCGATGTAGATAGTCAATGGCTTACCGATAATGGCATTGACAATATTTTGGGTCGCAAGATTGGATAATGCATAACAAAGGAAAGACAAAGACCCCCAAAGGATGGCTCGCTCGGGACTGAACCTCCCAAAAAGCAAGGGGGGGAGGAGCACCAGGAATATCCCTGTGGCGGTTAAGGCCACTAGAAACGCCATAGAAGAAGCACCATATACCTGTTTTTCGAAGTGGTTACTTAAAAATGGTGTGAAGAGATATCGATCGAGAAAAAAAAGGAGAAAGTAATAGAAGCTAATAGAAGCGCAACCTCTCAAATAATTTTTCGTGGTAGCGTGCTTCCTCCCCCCCTCGCCCTTAATTCCCGATCTCTTGTGTTTCGCTATACTTTTGTTCATTCACCAATAATCTGGAGGATAACTTCTCTCTGTCTGGGGCGATTGTCGAAATCGACGAAAACGATCTGTTGCCATGTTCCCAGCAGGAGTTCTTTTCCCCTGAAGGGCACTGTAAGGGATGCTCCCAACAATGAGGCCCTTATGTGGGCGTGACCATTGCCATCGTGCCATCTGCGATCATGCTGATAATTAAGTCTCCTGGGAGCCCAACGCTCCCAGGCCTCCTGAAAGTCTTTCACCAATCCTGGCTCATATTCTATGGTGGTAAGCCCCCCCGTTGCTCCAGGAACGAAAATGACCACTGCCCCATCGGATATCTTTGTTTCTTTAATCTTCTTTTGAACCCAATCGGTGATTTCTATAATGTCACAATCCCCTCTAGTGCTGAAACGAATGTTTGTGGTCTCTACTGCCATCTCTCCCCCAAAATTTTACAATTTATAAACATCCTCTCCCTGCATCACGACGAATCCGGCTCGCTGAATCGCTTCTATCCCTTTTTCCAGATCTTCTATCCGGAAGACCACGATAGCGCTTTCGCCACTTTTTTCCACAAAGCAATAGAGATACTCTATGTTCATGCGTTCTTGATATAGCGATTGGAGAACCTGGGCTAGGCCTCCTGGCTTATCGGGCACTTCCACGGCTATAACCTCCGTTTCGCTTACCGTAAAGCCTTCGTTGGAAAGGGCCCGTGTGGCTTCATCTGGCTGGTTTACGATCAGCCGTAAAACCCCATAGTCAGCCGTCTCGGCGATAGAAAGAGCCCTTATATTTACATTGTGTCTGGCTAGGCAATCGCATACTTCGTACAAACGGCCCGACTTGTTTTCTAAGAATACCGATATCTGTTTAACCTTCATCGCCTTCTCACCCCATCTATATTTTCCTTTTGTCTATAACCCTTAAGGCCTTCCCCTCACTCCTCTGGATGGATTTGGGTTCCATCAGCCTGACCTTCACGGATACGCCTAAGTAGCTCTGTACCTCATCCTGTATGCGACGTTCCAACTCCTCCAACTTTTTAATTTCGTCCGAAAAGACATCCGGGGTTACCTCCACCTGGACTTCCAGTATATCCAGGCTTCCCACCCTATCCACCACTATCTGATAATGTGGCGTCAACCCGGGTATCTGCATGATTACCATCTCTATCTGGGATGGGAAAACGTTGACCCCTCTGATTATTAGCATGTCGTCCGTCCTTCCGGTAACCCTGCCCATGCGCACATGTGTCCTACCACATGGACATGGGGAAATGTCCAGGTGAGTGATATCGCGAGTTCTGTATCTTAAAAGAGAGAGGGCCTCTTTATTTATATTGGTCAATACCAATTCTCCCTCTTGTCCGGGAGGCAACGTCCTTCCGGTCGTGGGGTCGATTATCTCGGGAATAAACGAATCTTCGAAGATATGGGCGCCCGCTTTTTCTTGGCATTCGATGGAAACCCCAGGTCCGATTATCTCGGATAACCCATAGATATCTATTGCGGAAAGGTTCAGTCTCTCTTCTATCTCCTTTCTCATCTCCTCCGACCAGGGTTCCGCCCCGAAAATACCAGATTTCAACCTGGTATCTTTTGGGGATATCTGCATCTCCTCCATAACCTCGGCGATATTGAGGGCGTAAGAGGGGGTGCAGCACAGAATGGTGGTGCCAAAATCCACCATCAACCTTACCTGCCTCTTGGTGTTCCCCCCCGACATGGGTACCACCGTGGCGCCCAGCAATTCCGCCCCATAGTGTAGGCCTAAGCCGCCGGTGAAAAGCCCATATCCATATGCAACCTGAACGACGTCATCCGGGGTGCCCATGGCCGCCACGATTGTTCTCGCCACCAGGTCAGCCCATACCTGGATATCCTTAGCGGTATATCCCACCACCGTGGGTTTTCCGGTGGTGCCCGATGAGGCATGTATTCTTATTATTTCTCGCATGGGCACTGCGAAGAGCCCGAAGGGATAATTGTCTCTTAGATCGTCCTTGGTGGTGAAAGGGAGCTTTTCCAAGTCGCTTAGTTCCTTAATATCTCCAGGCTCGCAACCTGCTTCCTTCAGCTTCTTCCGGTAAAAGGGAACGTTATCATAAAGATTGGCCACCGTGGTTTTCAACCTTGAGAGCTTGAGCGCTTCCAATTCCTCTCTATCCAGGACTTCCACGGGATTGAAATATTGCATGAGTTCACCTCCTCGTGAAGCTTCATCCAGAATAATCTATATTTTAACACAAAGTAACAGTTCGCAATCTCAGAAATGCGGTCAGATTTAACTAAAAGGGGAATGGCCACCATTATATCTTTTCCCTCACAATATAGAAAATTAGGTTTCACTCAAACCCTCAAATTCATTGGGTTCATTAGATTGATAATCCTTATCCCAATCTGCGGTTAAGGACGGTCCCCATGGCGAGGAAGAAGAGCCCGAAGAGAAGAAGAACTCCTGAATACTTAAATATTATTAGGGCTGGGTCCCCTCTGAGCATCGCCCCACTTAATGCTTCGATGCCCCAGGTGAAGGAGAAACACTTGGCAAGTATCTGCATAAAGACTGGCATCTGGCTCAAAGGATAGACTGCCCCCGAGATAAAAAAGATAGGAAGGGCTATCAGGACGGAGATAACGATGGCGCTAGTAACCTCCCTTGTAAAAGCAGCTATCACAATCCCTATGCCTATCGACGAGAAGGACATAACCGCTATCACCGGTAGAGAGAAGAGAATACCGGATGCGGGTATATCGAAAATTAAGCCAACTATTACGCACATCGTCATAGCTTGGAGGAAGATGATGGTCAGTGATACCAGGGATTTGGAGACAACTAACGCCGTCGATCTTAATCTGGTTAAGCGAAGGCGCCTGCGCATTCCCTCTTCTTCCTCCATTACCATAAGGATGGAAGCGCAAAGGATACCTGTCCATAAGGTTGAAAGTCCTATCAGGGTGGGCACCATGGTCTCTTTCAGGCTCAATTCCCTTCCTGCTAAGCCGCTGACGGCCACCTCGAGGGGCATGGCAGTGGCTTTCAGATAGTCGGCTGCCTCCCCAATATCCTGGATCACCGATGAAGCCAGCTCCCTGGCTCTCAACAGCTTTTGGGTTAAATCAGGCTGGTCGTGCAGGACCTCGATGATGGCGTCGATATCCTGAACCACATCCCTCAATCCTATTACCTGATGACCAAAGAAGTCCCCGCCATCGATGAGCACGCTTAACCCCTCCACCACCATCCTCACTTTGTTTTCCGCTATAGCTCTATCAATTACGGAAAGGGCTCCTCGTATATTGGTCTCTGTGGCCACCGCTTTTACCAGGTTGGACTGGTCCAATATTAGATGAGCGGTGGCGGTTTCGTTCAACATCTTCAATTGATGGACAAACCCAGCTGGAATTATTAGTATGGCGTCTACCCTCCCTTTCCTCAAGGCTTCCGTGGCGGCAGCCTCTTCCTCAAAATTTTTTATCTCGATGGTCTCCCCAAAAAATCTCTGGATAAGTTCTGCAGAGGCATAAGGCTCTCCCTGAATCCACACTGACTCGCCTATTCCATCCCCGGTTCCTTCTTCTCCAGATAGAACGCTTCCCGAAGGCTCATCGTAATTTATCAGCCCTAGCCTAATGGGTTGATTGGTCCGAGAAAAAGTCAAGGCAATAACCGCCATGAAGACAAACGGATACAAAATCAAAACCGTTAAAAGGAGGCGATTGCGGCCTATTATCTTTAGATCTTTAATAAAGATCTCTTTCCACCCTTTCATCTCTTCGCCTCGCTCTCGATAAACTTTATAAAAGCGTCCTCCAAATTGTAGTCTTCGACATTTATCAATTTCAGCTCAGGCATCCGCCCTATGATAATCTCAATCTTTTCCCTAATTTCAGGTCCAACTATAGTCACCGCTTTCCCATGTACCGAAGTGATTTCCAGATTTAGCCTCCTCACTGCCTCTTTCAATTCCCCCAGAGTTATCTCTCCCAATTCCACTGTGGCCTGAGCCTCCGTCAGCTTGCTTCTAATCTGTCGGGGAGTATCCTCCATTGCGATTTTGCCATGGTTTAAGATGCCTATCCTGTCACAGAGCTTTTCCGCCTCTAAAAGATTATGGGTAGCGATGACCAAGGTGCTGCCTCTTCCCGATAGACCTTTTATCAACTCCCACAGGGATTTACGGGCGAGTGGGTCAAGGCCGGAGGTAGGCTCATCGAGAAAGAGCGCCTGAGGAGAATGGATCAACCCCATAGCGATATTTAATGCTTGCCTCATCCCCACAGAGCAGTCCCCCGCCAATCGTGAGGAGAATTTACTCAACCCCGCCCATTCCAATAGCTCTTCGATTTTTGATTGTAGTTCTTTCCCCCGCAAACCCTGTAATGAGCCCATAATCCTCAAGTTCTCCTCTACCGTCAGCTTTTTATAGAGGGATACTTCTTGAGGAACCAAACCTATAATCCTCCTTACCCTATCCTTTTGATCAACGATGGAAAATCCCCCAATAGACGCTTCGCCCCGGGTGGGTGGAAGCTGGCAGCAAAGTATGTTGATTAGGGTGGTTTTTCCTGCTCCGTTGGGCCCTAACAATCCGTATATCTCGCCTTTTCCCACTCGAAGTTCTATCCCATCCAGAACTCTGAATTTACCGAACTCCTTTACTATTGATTCGACCTTAATCACAAGGGGCCCCTTCCGTTCTTTCTTAAATTCAATCGGCAGTATATCCAACATTTCATTCTAAACCAACCGCATTCGAATTATCCATTTTCACTTTGTATTCCCTAAAGGGTCCCCGAGATCGAGCAAAATAATTTAGCCCATTTGTACTTGAATCTTTCAACCTCTTGTTAGCGGTTATCAAAGGAGCTGAATTAATCGGTCACAAACCGCCGTTAGGCTAATTTCAGTGGGCGTTAACATAGAGGCTTGCCACATCTCCTCCAAAATGCGAAGTGCGTTTAGTTTTATTGATATAATGAGTATCATGAAGTTCGTTTGGTCGTTTTTATTTGAAAAGATTGAGAGGGTCCCTTATTGCACTATGAAGTTGTGTAAATTCCAAAATAATATAGTTTCGCAGACCCACCACTGGATTGACATCTGCCTAAATTATGATATCTTTATTTTACCCTTACTGGAATGCTATAAGGTGCAAGTGTGATAGTTATAAGAATAATATCAGGAAATAATCCTAAGGGCGGTCTTTGGCACCATGGATAGTCGCCATTGAGTCTATTTAACAATAATAAAGCGCGGTAAATAAGGCTCCGAATCTATAGCAGCGGGATGTTTTCTTAACATTCGTTGACAAATTCAACAGTAGTGTGCTTTAATATAAATATATACCAGCAATATAAAGATGGAATTAAATTATACCGACGAGTAAATTGAGGATAGATTTCTATGAGAAGATTTAGTACTGTTCTTTTCTGTTTTATTTTTCTTTTAACGGCTCTTTTCTGCGTAGGTGTGAGCCCTTATATCTCCGCAGTCACGGTGGAGGAAAAGGAAGCGGAGGCGAGAAGGGTATTACAGCAGATCGACGCCCTTAAAGCTCAGAGCCAAAAAATTACGGAGGAGTATAACACCGCCATGAGCGAGCTGGAATCCATCCGCATGCTTATCAATGAGAACGAGGAAAAGCTAGAGAAGGCCCAGAAGGATTATCAGCGCTCCAAAAGCATCCTGGAGAATAGGTTGAGATATATCTATATAATTGGCGATGTTACCTCGGTGGAAGTCCTCCTTGAAGCTACCACAGTGGATGATTTTCTCAATCGTTATGACTTCCTGCGTTACATCAGCAATCAAGATATCGCCATTTTTGTAAAGATGAAAGATCTCCGTACTGAGATCGCTAAAAGGCAACGGGAATTGGAAGAGCAGGAGGCTCGCCGCAGGCAGAGCTTAGCCGTTGCCCAACAGAAACAAGCGGAGCTTCAGGCTTCCCTAATAGCTCAACAGAACCTGCTGAATAGCATCAACGCCGAAATACTCCAGATGGTCAGCCAGATGTCGGGCACTGGCGGTAATGTGAGAATCGGTGATTTCGTCTTCCCGGTAAGAGGCCCCCATTCCTATACTAACGACTGGCATGCTCCTCGGGCTGGGCATCTTCATCAGGGCTGTGATATCTTTGCCACCATGGGCACTCCTTGCGTGGCATGCGTCACCGGAACGGTCTATCAGAGCCAGGGGAAAAATGCGGGTCTTTATGTCAGACTGGTCGGGGACGACGGCAACGTCTATTACTATATGCATCTTCAGAGATATGGCCAGACCGGCAGGGTATCCGCCGGTACCGTTATAGGTTACGTGGGGGATTCGGGAAACGCTAAAGGCGGACCACCCCATTTACACTTCGAAATCCATCCGGGGGGCGGCGAGGCGATCAATCCTTATCCCATCCTAAAAGCTCATGACTACTAATCTTCTTATGTCTGTAAATCCCAGACGTCCTCCATCTCTCTTTTTAATCTTTCGTAAACGAAACGGTCCCTTCTTTTGCGCAATATGGGATAAAAAATCAACACAATAAGAAGTCCGGAGGCAACCCCCCCTAGGTGAGCGAACCAGGCTACATTACCAGTCATCTCTGTCAAAGACATTACCCCATAGAAGAATTGCGTCGCTATCCATAGACCGATCACTACAAATGCTGGAAGCGGCAAAATGATAATGAAAATGAGAGTGTATACCCGAGCGCGAGGGTAAAGAAGAATATATGCGCCGAGCACCCCGGCGATGGCGCCACTCGCTCCCAGCATGGGATTTATGGAATTGGGATGCAAGAGAGCCTCAGCCATGGTTCCGGCTAAACCGCAAAATAGGTAGAACCCCAGAAAAGGCAGGGAGCCCATCACGTCCTCGACGTTGTTGCCAAAAACCCACAAAAATAACATATTGAAAATAATATGCAACCAGCCATCATGCAGGAACATGGAGGTGAACAGGGAAAGATAGACATTCTTACTTACATTCATGCCCAGATATAAACTCCCGAACAATTGATAAAGCCCATCAGGAGGGAGTTGTTGTCGGTTAATGATCTCCCAGGGAACCGCTGAGAACCTATATATGAATTTTAAAAGCGGGGGTCCTTTTAGAAAAAGCATATAGATAAATACCAATAGGTTTGCCACAATAAGCAACACAGTGGTTTTAGGGAAACGTCTGGTGGGATTTTCGTCATATATTGGGATCATCTCTTCCCCCCGGTTTTTTCGCTTTAAGGAAGATAAATCCCTTCATGCCTTGGAGCCCAAGGCGGTTAATCAGGATTTCGTATTGGACCGCCAGAAAGCCCATTATCCTGGAAAAGGAGACGCAACGGTAATCGGTGAAGGTCTGTAACAATTCTATTTCTAGACCTGCCTCCTTTACCATTCTCTCCAACTTTTTTGGCGTGTTACATTTATAATAAGTGGTATAGATATCCTCCCCTTCTCTACCGGAAACGACGGAAACCAGCCTTCTCCTCAAGCTATCGGGCAAAACCTTGGATAGCAGGTAGTTGAGGAAATATGGATAATAGCGAATATTGCTGGTGCAGAGCAGTAAAGGGCGTCCCGGTTTTAATATCCTTGCTACCTCCGAGAGTGTAATCATGGGATATTTAAGGTGCTCTATCACGAACTTGCATAGAACCAAATCGGCACTGTTATCTTCCAAGGGTATGCCCTTGTCCAAATCGGCCTGTAGCTTCATGGAATAAGGGATACAATCCAATTCTATGTCCACGCCAATAATCGATTTAACTTTGGGCTCCAAGAAAAGGCATATCCCTTCTCCCCCGCATCCCAAATCCACCAAAATGGAGTTCTCATCCGTCTCTTCGCTTAAAAGCCGAAAAAGCAAGCCATACATATCCGGCTCTTCCGGAATTTTCCTTGATATATAATTATCCGTCCATGATCTCGCATCCATAACCGTCAGACCAACTCTAGGAGATTTTCCACCACATAGTCGGGTTTTATTCTGTACCTGCCAAGTTCTTCCTTGGTAGCCACGCCGGTTAAAACCAGACAGGTCTTTATGCGAATCCTCTTGGCCCCCAATATATCGGTCTCCAGGCGATCCCCAATCATAAGGGTTCGAGATCTTTTCCCTCCCAAGAGCGAGAATGCTATCTCCATCATATAGCGGTTTGGTTTCCCCACGACTGTTGCGATTCTGCCAGAGGCTCTCTCCAGCGCGGCCACTATGGATCCCGCTCCTGGCCATAACCCTTCTGGTGAAGGATAGGTGGCGTCGTCATTGGTGGCGATGAAGTGGGCTCCCTTTTGTATCGCCAGACATGCTATCTTCAACTTCTCATATGTAAGATGGGTATCCCAACCCACAATGATAAAATCGGCGTCTTTGCCCTTTTCCCCTTCAATTATTCTCAATCTGGTCTTTCCTATCTCCTCCTCTAGTCCCTCTCCGCCTATAAGGTAAGCGATCCTTCCTTTGAGTTGGAAGTTGTTTTCCAGAAATTTAGCCGTTGCGGCTGAAGAGGTCAAGACCAAAGGCCGGGATATGTCTATTCCCATAATTGCAAATTTACGGCGGTAATATTCCACGGTGAAATTGGAGTTGTTGGTCAAGAATAATATCTTTTTCCCTTTTCTAGATATCAGATTGATAAATTCTATTGCGGTGTCTATGGGGCGGTCTCTCAAGTAGATAACGCCATCCATATCGAAGATGAAGCTATCGAAGGCGTCAAGTTGGAACCCTATCGCATTCATTCAACGCTCGTCTTCCCTCTGCTCCTCAAACCTCATCAACTTATCAAGATAAAGTTTATTATCGGGTTCCATGGCCGCGGCTAGCCTAAGATGCCCTCTCGCCAAGTTCAATTCCCCCATCTTCTCCAGACAAATTCCCAGGCAATATTGAGCATAAGCGTTAGTAGGATCAATAACCAGGGCTTCCTCGAACTGCTTTTTCGCCAGTTTGGTCTCCCCGTAGCTGAAATATGCTCTGCCCAAAGCCTCGAGTATCGATCCCTTGCCGGGTTCTAACTCCTTTGCCCTTTCCAATAAACGTGCCGCTTGCGTGGGCTTTTTTTCATTGAGTAATTTTTTACCCATGCAAAACAGATCGTATGCTGCCTGCATTTAACCCTCCGTCTCTCCAGGTAAAACCATAGTCTTCCCCCGCTTTCTCTGCCACTTGAACCCCCTCTCCCTTTCAGCCAAGCGGATGGCTCCCGCAGAGAACAATATTATATAGAGAACCACCAAAAGATACCCACCTACAAGCGCCTTTTTGTGAGAGTAGGTTATCACAACATTTTTAAAAAAATCAGTTGGGTAACCTTTGGCCTTGGCTGCCGCCCCCGTCACCGCGCTTGCCGTGTTTATAGATATAAAGAACGTGAGAATCGCCACGATGCACAGACAGATAGCCAAGAAGCTTAAGTCTACTCTCAGCCTTTCTCTGAAAGGAGTCAGCTCCAGAACGAAGGCGATTAGCATCAGCACGGTAAAAGTTATAAGCAGATAACCACTGGCCCCGAAATCTATCCCGTTTAAATCCGCCATCTCTTTATCCCAGGCACCGGCGGTGCCCCACTCGAAATGATAGTAATTCATGAATATTAGTATTGTTAACGCCAGAATGGCCGCTAGTATGCCCCCTATAAAGGAAATTCGGTCTAAGCGATCCAGGTTTCTTTCCTTGGGCAATGCCATCTTTTTCAACCACGCTAATGCGGTGGGTATTAATTCCGCGGGAGTTATGGTCTTACTGCCCACTCGGATTTTCATCTTTACCCGCTCTTTCTTATCAGGAACGGCGTATGCTTTTCTCTTCCTTGCCATGTCGCTCGCCTTAGCGACTTTAACTTTTCTCTCGCCACTTTTTGGTGCAGAAACCCGCTTTGCCGATCTTCCTTCGGGTTTTTTGGGGAATGAAGCCGGGCCCTTAGAGATCACCCTTTTTTGCGAGGGTGGGGTCAAGCCTTTCATCGAAGGCATCCCGGCATCTATGACTGAGGTCGGCTCAGCCCATTGAGCCGTACGCTCCGCCTCGTCATCCGCTGTTTTTTCCGCTGCAGCACCCACGCTGGGAGGGGCACTCTCCGCCTTGGCGGAGATTTGCTTGAGGCATCGTTCGCAGAAGATCTCACCCACCCTGGTCTCTTCGCCACAACTTACGCATCTAGCCATCCGCGAACAGCTCCTTTATAACTAAAGAAGATGTCTATTCCCTAACTCCCCTCAGGTAATCTCTTACCCTCAGATATAAGTCCGGATATCTTTCGCGAAACAGATCCTTGAATTTTTCCACAATCTCATCCCTCTTCTCGCCCAATTTCACTAGTAGATCATGGGGAAGATGCTTGCTTTTGAAGATACTATCGAAAAAACGCTCCAGAGGTGCTCCCATGAAACCGGGCAACTTCTCCAATAATTTATAAATGCGTATAAAAGTCTTAAAATATCTTCTCACGAAGAAAAGTTGCTCCCTAGGGAGGGTGGGCTGGTCTATGTATTTGTCCTCGCGGTAATCGTAAACCGGCGAGACGAAACCCTCCCTCACCGCGAGCTCAAAAAGGGCGGTATCGGGATACGGGTAGTAGATAGGGTTTAGAGATATATCCGCTTTTATCTTCACGTTTAACTTGATCGTATCTAAAACTTTCCCTTTATCTTCATAGGGCAATCCCACCATATTGTAAGCCACCGTTTTGATGCCAACCTCACGGCAGGCCTCGAACGCTTTCTCTATCTCTTCCCTCCTCATGTGGCGGTTCAAAACTTCATTCCTGATATAATCATTGCCGCTCTCCACCCCGAAAAACATCTGGTAGCAGCCGGCGTCTCTCAACATGCGCACGATCTCAGGGGTTACCAGATTGGCGCGGTAGTTACAGATAAAGGGCAAATTTATGTGACGCTTATAAAGCTTGGTAAACTCCTCAAGCCATCCCCCTTTCCAGGGCAATATATCATCCCGGAAATTCAGGTATTCAATCTGAGGGCAAACCGATATTAACTTTTTAAGATATTCGATGGAGTAGGCGGGGCTGTGAAATCTAGAATATTTTTTCTTATTAGGATAGATATCCCTCATCTTCTTGTTTGAGCAGTAAGTGCAACTATAAGGGCAACCCCTAGAAAGAATCACCACCGCCGTCTTTATCTTGGTGGATATAAGTTTGGAGAAGTCGAAAATGGCGAAATCAGGCAAGGGGAGAACATCGATGTTCTCCAGAAGCGGGCGCACGGGGTTTCTGATAATCTCTTCTCCCCTTTTCAACCAAAGGCTCTCCACTTGATGATAATCCTCCCCGGCGTCCATTTTCCTCACTAATTCCATCAACGCCTCTTCCCCCTCGCCCCTGCAAATTATATCGATTCCCTGAGTTTTAATAACCTCTTCTGGCATAGTGGTGGGATGATAGCTGCCCGATATCACCGGAACATCAAGAACTTCCTTGCACCAAAGGGCGTATTCCTTTACCTGAGGATATTCCCTGGTCATGGTTACAAACCCCACTAGATCTGGACTTTGGCTGGCCAGTTGTCTCTGAAATTCTTTCCTCTCAACTGGTTCAGTTAAATGATAAAGAGAGACTTCGTGCCCATTATCCTTCAACACCGCGGAAAGAGAGGCGACGCCCTCCATATACCAACCTCCCTTTTCCACTCCAATTATCCGATGGGTATCAGCATCAACGTTGATCTTAAAATCCGGGTATATAAACAGAATCTTCAATGGCGCTACCTTCTTCTTAATGTAAATCTGTGTACTTTATCATACACCATCCCTAAATGGAAAATAATTTCTTTCCCTACCATAATACCGGTAATTAAGATAAAGAATAAACAATCCGACGTGTCTTGTGTCGAGGAAGATAAAAAATGGTTACTTGAATCTGGAGAGGGAGAAGGGGGAGATGTCAATGCTCGTCTCTCCATCTAATACCAGCTCCGCTATTAATTTCCCGGTTATTGGCGCTAGGCATATCCCGTCGCCAGAATGTCCGGTTGCTAGGTAAAATCCTTTAATCCCCTTGACTCCTCCAAGGATAGGCAAGCCGTCCGGGGAGTAAGGCCTCAAGCCCGCAAAGCTCCTGATTACATCGAGATCCTCTATTTTAGGAAGATAGGTTATGGCATTTTTGGCTATGGCATTGATAGCTTCCGGGGTGGTGGAGGTATCCATTCCTACGAACTCCCTGGTGCTCCCCAATAGAATGTTTCCGCTCTTGGTCTGCTCCGCGGTGAATCCCAAGCCTAACCTTCTCCCCTCCTCCGATTTGGGCATGATTTCCTCAAGATTTTGCTTCATCCCCAAATATTCCATATCGGAGATTACTTTACCAAGCATAGGCGCAACGGGTTCCGTGACGATTATCTGCCCTTTCCGAGGCATCACTGGAACATCTATAATAGCCATCTTACCTATCTGATTCGAACCGATGCCCGCTGCGCAGACCACCCTCCTGGTATGTACCGATCCCAAACTGGTTTTCAGCTCTCTAACCCGGTCGTTGGCGATAACTATATTCTCTACCCTGCATTTCTTTAAAATAGTAGTGCCCATATCTTGCGCTTTCTTCGCCAAGCCCAGAGTCAAAGCTATGGGGTTTACCTGGGCATCATCTTTACAGTGGGAAGCCCCTACTATCTGGTCGGAACAACCGACAAGGGTATTTTTAACTTCAGTGGCATTGAGTATTTCCACATCCAATCCAGCGGATTTCATCTTCTTTGCATATGATTTAAGCGCCTTCAATTCTTCTGTTGATTTAGCTAGAACCAGCCCCCCACAACGATTGAACTCTATGTCAATATCCAGATCCTTCTCTAGCTCAGCAAATAGATTTATGCTCTCTCTTGCGAGATCTAATTGGGGACCCGGCTTTTTAGACTGCAAAAAAAGGAACCCATCACATGCTCCCGACGCTCCACTGGCCAAATCCTCCGCCTCGATTAGCAATACCTCGGCTCCCTCTTTGGAAAGATAATATGCTGTCGCAGCGCCTATCACGCCTCCACCGATAACCGCGACTTCAGCACTAAGTACCTCCATATCTCCTCCTCTAACCAAAAAGTTCTCTCAATTTTATCGGTCGTACAGGGGGTCTCGCTTTAGGATGCCCCAACTCACCCACCGTCATTCCCGTAATGTTTGATAGCTCTGAAAACATAAGTTCACTGCATGCCTTACCTTGGCAAAGGCCCAATCCTACACGGGAAAACCTCCTTAAATTTGGGGCAAAGACAATTCCCATCTTCGCTAGGGTTCGGAGCTCGGACAAGAGTACCTCCTCGCACCGACATATCTGAAAGTCGGTAAAGCTCTCCCTTTCTCCCTCAACTAATTCCGGTTCAGAATCATCCGTTTTCCGAATCAAGATGTTTCTTGCCGCAAGGCCAATTGCCCTACTTACCTCCACAGATATCAGCGCGGTTCCGTTTTCTGATTTAGTATTCTTTACCCTTTTGACTATTCCCTGCCCCACTTCTCTTCCATTGTAATCTAGAACGCTTGCCAGCTCTCCCTTCCTGGGCAGAGGAAGGAACTCATAGGGTAGGGTTATGGTCATCTTGTCGCTACCCTCTTCCTCTTCCACCAGGTAAATACATAAACCGGGACATACCGCGACGCATTTGGCGCAACCGTCGCACCTCTCTTCATAATAGCGGGGCGTACGTGTTATGGGGGAGCCCACTTCAATGGCTTTATGCGGGCATATCTCTTCACAGGGATTGCAGGGTATATCCTGGAAACAATCTATCAATATGTATTTTCTTTTCACTCGTCCCTCGGCCTCTATCTTTATTTTTTCATACTGTCAAATTTCTTTCCTCAGATGATCTTTGGTCTTCTCCCACCTCTTTACCAGAAATAGCCCGCAACTCCCTTAGCCTCTCTAGGATCTCCTTCCTTTTGTTTTGAGCTTTCCCTTTGGCGATCAATCCTAGATCAACGCATGCGGAGATTCCCGCCAACCTTCCCTCTTCCATGGCGATACTGGCTTCTTCTACCCCGCTTACGTCCCCGGCAACATATACATTCGGACAGCTAGTTCGCATGTTTTCGTCGTGACGAACGACCCACCCACCTAAGCGAAGATTATATTCCAGTTCGCATCCTCTCATGAGAGGCAGTTCCACCAATGGTGACATTCCCACCGCCAGGCAGATTCCGTCCACCTTATATCTAAAGACGCGACCAGTCTGCATGTCTTCCACTAAAACAGCGCGGACGCAATCATCGCCTTCAGCTCGTACAACCCTGTGCCTCAATAAAATTTTTATACCTAGTTTACGTAATTTATCTCGGTGCACCTGGTATCCCTTTACCTTGTCGTCAACTTCTATAATACAGGCTATGGAGGCGCCCGCCTGCACAAGTTGATAGGCGACGATGAGTCCCACATTGCCCGAGCCCACCATAGCTATCCTTCTTCCGGGTAGAACCCGATGCACATTCATCAGGGTTTGAGCTCCTCCCGCTCCCATCACCCCTGGAAGGGTCCAGCCGGGAAAGGCCAGTGGTTTCTCCACCGCTCCCGTGGCTATGATGGTGGCCTTGCTTTTCAGCAGGTATATCTTTTTTGGATCTCTTACCAGAATGGAGCCATCTTGAAAGAAAGCCGCTGCTAGTGAGTTAAGGCGGATCTCCACCTGTTTTTCCTCGCACTTTTCCACTAGCTCCTCGCCTATCTGAAAGCCCCTCTTCCCAGCGCCATGATGATGGGATCCAAAAAATTTATGCACCTGCTTTAATAGCTGTCCACCACCACGATGGTTTTCATCCAGAACCAGAGGATCGCATTTATGGGAAACGGCTTCAAGAGCAGCACAAAGTCCGGCGGGACCCGCTCCTATGACCACCAGGTCTCTCTCTTCGCAGGTATAACTCATTTCTATAAATCGGGCACGCGGATGCTCATGCCTTCCTTTACAGGAGTGACACAAGCCTTGACCCGTGGGATTCCGTCGATCTCCACCTCACAGTCGGTACAGCGACCGATAAAGCAGAAGGGACCTCGGGGCTCATGGAATCTCTTCGTCAACTTATAAGCTCGCACTCCCGCTGCCCATAATGCGGATGCCACTGGCTCTCCGAGATATCCCTCGTGTGGACGCCCATTGATATAAATTGTTACCTTAGGGCTTTTATTTATTTTTCCTAAAATAGGGTGCTCATATATATACATGATTGCGCCTAGTTTTGTCCTTCACTGGCTCCATCTCAATCTTCCACCTGGGTGATTCTCACCGTTTTGCTGGCAAGAGAGCCAATGGTGACCCTCAATTGGAAATTAAGTCTATCTGGATGTTCAGGGACTTCGCTTACCAAGTAGGAGTCCGCTCCGTAGACCTCGTAATGATAGCCCAGGCCAGGCCGAGGCATGAAGAACTCCAACTCGCACTGGCTAAAAGCCTTTTCCAATTTATTGGTTATATCGCACCAAACATCGGTATCTCCACCACTCCAATCACCATTGTTGGAGAAGATATACTGTACGGATGTCTTGTTGAGTTTGGAGAGGTCGGTATTGCCTCCTATGTTCACTCCCTCATAATAGGGATAAGAGTAATATACCCCGTTCAAGTACTTATAGCTATGGGAAACTAGATTCCAGCCTGAGAATTCGGCTATCTTAAACCCAGGATAACGATTGCTAACACCATCCTTTTGAATGGCCACACTGGTAGCGTTGGGGAAGATGGTCTTTCCTCCACCCATAGCCCAGGCCAGCTCATGGTATTGGTCCACATGGTCGTGTCCGCTCATTACCATGTTCACTTTATATTCAGAGCAGAGTCGCTGCACGGCCATTCTGCCTTTACCGTACTGTCCCAACACAATTATTCCGAAGTAATCGGAGGGCTTCCACATGCCATCAACTGTGGGATCATGATGCATGAACAATCCTTTGAAAGAGCTGTCTTGATGCGCCGCCAGGTCATCACGCAGCCAACCTAATTGATCGGTATATGTGCTGGGATCTGGGGCGATGCGATAACAATCATTGCAGCTCTCCGCCAGGAACCATGTAGTGGCGTTGCTCAGCGCGCCGAACACGCAATGGCCATCCGTCCATTTCCCCCGGTAGTTGAAGTACATGGGGCGCTCGGCGATAACCGGAAGGGTGGATTCAAGCTTGATGGAGATGTCCCCCCGCTCTGGGCAGTCCCTGTGAACATGGATAGTATATCTACTTCTGGGTTGAACCACGTGTGTCTTCAAGTAATTATTGCCATTGCTCATCATATAATTTACATTTAACGTCGCCGCTCCGTCGTTGGGATTCTGTATGGTTAAATACTCCTCAAAACCATATCCGGTATATCCTTCAGCGAAATACCAATTGGTGGCTGCCCCGTTCACGCCCATCACGCAATGTCCCCCATTCCAGCTTCCCCGGTAGTTGAAGTACATGGGTCGCTCGGCGATAACCGGCAGTGTGGAGTCAAGCTTGATGGAAAGCTCCCCCTTCTCCGGGCAATCGGTGTTTACCGAGATACTGTAACGGCTTTTTGCCGGCACTAGGTGAGACTTACTATAATTATGACCGTTAGCCATCATGTAATTAACCGTCAAGGGGGTATCGCTGTCATTGGGATTCTGTATTGTTAAGTACTCCACGAAATCTTTCGCGGTATATCCTTCCGCGAAATACCAATTGGTGGCGGAGTGGGTGGCGCCGGCCACGCAGTGCCCCCCACTCCATGCCCCACCATACCTGAAGTACATGGGTCGCTCGGCGATAACCGGCAGTGTGGAGTCAAGCTTGATGGACACGTCCCCGCCTTCTGGGCAATCCTGGTTTACCATAATGCTATATCTGCTTTTCCCAGGCACGATGTGAGACCTGGTATATACATGGCCATTGCTCATCATGTAAGTAACGTTTACCTCGGCCGACCCCGTCTGGGGATTCTCTAGGGATAGGTACTCATGAAAGTTAGAATCGGTTCTTCCCTCAGCGAAATACCAGGTGGTGGAAGGATTAACCGAGCCCAGCACGCAATGGCCCCCATTCCAGGACATATCGTAATCGAAATACATAGGTCGTTCGCAGATAACCGGCATGCTGGAATCCACCCGGACAGAAAATTCCCCTTTCTCCGGGCAATCCCTATTTACATTTATGGTATACCTGCTTTTTGGTTGGGCCAAGTGTTCCTTGAGGTAAAGATGGCCATTATACATCATGTATGTTACGTATATGGTTACCGCCGCGTCATTGGGGTTCTGAATGGTGATATATTCCTCGAAAAAGTCATTTGTATCGCCCCCGGAGCGAACCTGCCCCTGCCAGGCTCCAGGAGCCAGAACCCCAGCCAAGTTGCTATACCAGGGCTGTTCCAGCTTCCTCATCTCCTGAGGCCAGTCCATGGTGTTTATCGCCGTATAGTGGTGATTGCCATAGTCGAATGAATAGAATAGAGGGCCGAAGGTCTTAGTCCACCAGTCATATCCGTCGTCCACGGTGTCGTAATAGCCATCGTGATTTCCCATGACCATAAAAACCGGTACCTTCAGAGCTTGAAGTTCCTCGTACAAGAACGAATACTCATATTCGTACTCACTAGATCCCCCTCGAGGTTGCCCATCGTTGGGAGGCCACTGGCTAGGCAGATAACGTTGGCCGAAGATAGAATCGCCGGTAATAACTAGGATATCGGGGTTGAGAAAGTTTACTACACTTATTGCCTTCTTTAAATACTTAGCGTCGTGCAATGCCCTGTCATGCAGGCTGCTATACTCCACCAGTGGATTTCCATAAGTTATATCGTAGACATGAATGTCGGTCATCTGAACTATACGGTAGTTGGGGTTCCAGTCGTTGACCACCGAGAGGCAATGTGGCTGTCTGTCCACTACCTCCAGGTCATCCGCCTCCACCTTTACCTCTAGGTCATAAAGATCGGGAGGGATTTCCGAAGGTATCTCCACCGTAACTTTATACACCTCGTAAACCGACCGCCCGGATCCTTGAGGCCAGCGTTGGCTCATTCCGAAATCCACGCTCAGGATTGGAAGATCCGCGGTAAAAGGCGTGTAATCGTTTGAGCCCGAGATGCTCACTTCCCAGTTATCAACGTCAGAAGGCAGCGGGATTGAAGGATTATCCTGACGGAAATCGAACTCAAGGGTAAAATTGGAGCCGGTTTTCGATAATTGGGGGAACCCGAATGTGGGGTAGATTAATTTGGTAATGCGCGGCACCACCGCCGCCTCCGCTCTTTCTTCTTCTGCTACTGGCATTATCATCAATGAAGTGATAAGAAAAACCGCCAATAGGTAGATAGCGCGGAAACATAACGACCTTCTCTTATCTTTGTTTTTCCACATGTCCCTCACTCCTCTGACTGCCCTGGAAAATACTTTTAAAAAACGTAGCCTCCCTGCGGAATCTAACCACATCATGGGATTGGCCATCGCTTGTTTATATTTTAATATTAATCCAGGCGCAATGTCATCTCCCATGGGAATATTCAAAATCATCAGTTTTCCAAAGGTTTCGGAAAAATCGTAAGACTGCCAGTTCCAAAATTGTTTAAAATATATTCAAGTATCTATTACTCAAATATAATGGATTAAGCCGGAGATACATCAATCCTGCGTTATCTTGCGTTAGAAAGAACAAGAGGTAGTATAGAAGTGGCGGACATAAGAGCTTTTCGCGGAATGATATACAATTCCAGCGTCAAAGGAGGCATGAACAAGCTAGTCGCTCCTCCTTACGACGTGATCGATGAGGAAGAACAAAAGAGGCTCCTTCGCCTACACCCCCATAACGTTGTGAGACTGATCCTCCCCGAAGATAAACTTAAGACCAATGACTATCCTTGGCAAGCCAAGGCTCGGTCATTTTACGAGGAATGGAAATCTCGAGGGGTTTTTAAATCCAGCCTCAAACCCTCTATTTATGTCTACCGCCAGGATTTTCCCCTGCCGGAAGGTGGCAGGAGAAACCGGATAGCTTTAATCAATCTGTATAAAATCGAGAATTTCGGCACAAACGGTATCTATCCTCATGAGCAGACTTTCTCGGAAGTTACGGAGGAGCAATTAAATCTCTTGCGACATTGTCGGGCTAGTTTCAGCCAGATTTTTTCCCTTTTTAAGGACGACAAGGCTTTCTGGCTCTGTCTGGAGGATAAAATCCTTCCCTCGAGTAGACTCCTATACCGGTTTACCACGGATGACGGCATTCTGCATGAGCTTATGGAGCTAAGCGATGCATCAGTGATAAACGAGCTCAGAAGTTATATGTCAGACAAGAAGATCTTCATCGCGGATGGTCATCATCGATATGAGACGGCTCTTCTCTACCGTGATGAGCGAAGGGAAAAAGAGAAAACGCAAGAGGAAAGGCCTTATGATTTCGCCCTTATGGCTTTTGTGGGCATCAACGACCCGGGTCTAGTGATGCTCCCGGTACATCGCTTGATAAAGAGCTTTAACCTCCCCCCAGAAGAAGCCTTGCGCAAACTAGAGCGAAGCTGCTCAGTTGAGCGGGTAGGCGACACCCATAACAAAAAGGCGCTTGATAGCGTAACTTCCCAAGTTGTCCGGCGAGCTGGCAAAACTTCCATATTCGGATTGATAATTCCTGGGGGAATCTTCTTGATAAGGCCAAAAAGAAAGATAATGGTTGAAGACATCGCCGGGCGGAATCATTCTGAAAAATGGAGGCGCCTGGATATCGCCATTCTCCACGAGGTGGTGATGAAAAATTTTCTTGGCCTGGGTGATGTGGACAGCGCTGATAAGGGGTATTTTTTAAAATACACGATTGATACGCAGGAGATGGTGAAGGAAATCCTCTCGGGAAACTATCAGATGGGGTTCTTGGTAAAGCCACCCAGCCTGGAGGACGCATGGTCTATCTCTGCCCGTGGAGAAAAGCTCCCCCATAAAAGCACTTATTTTTACCCCAAGATACCCTCCGGCTTGGTGATTTATGACCACACGTCTGGTTTCTCTGCTGATTAGTCCTGGCGAATCCCGCAAATATCATATATTAAAATCTCTAGGGAGCATTCCGCAGACCTCTCGGAGTTTTTGGAAGCTATGTCAAATTCCAGTAATCTTCTGTAAATTTTCTTCAGATCGTCTATATCATATTTACTGGATTGTTCCTTAAGTTTTTCCATTATGAAAGGCGCAACTTTCAGATGCTCCTCCCCCAAATCCGTTTTTTTTCTTTTGAAAGAGAGTGCTTTGTATCGAATCAACAGTCGATATTGCCGAACCAGACGATTAAAGATCTCCAGTTCCCTCTCCCCTTGCCTCAAAAGACTGTGGAGTAGTTTCAACGACGTGTCTATGTTTCTTAAAGCGATCTGATCAACCAGCTCATAAACGGTATGCTCCGCGGTTAAAGATATCAAAGGAACCACATCTTCGAGGTCGATATGGGCTTTATGGTCATAAAAGACATCGATCTTTTCCGCTGCGGAATATAGGCCTTGTAAATCATAACCTATACTTTCAAGTAGAAAAGCTAATGCTCGGTTGGAGATAGTCTTTCCCTTATCCCGAAAGAGACTCTTGATCAAGGAAGGATATTCCCTTCTTGCATACTTAGGTTGTTCTATTACCTTCCCATAGTTCTCCACCAGCTTGTACAATTTATTTTTTCTATCGATGCCCACGCCCGAGAATATTATGCATGATGTTTCCACTGGATTCTGAAGATAACTCTCCATTTTCTTTAAATCCCGGGGGGAGATATGCTGCGCCTCTCTCACCAAAAGGACCCTTTTCTCCGCGCCAAAAGGTGTGGTTTGCGCCCTCAGAAGGGCGGCTTCCAGGTCATCGGTTCCGGCGTCTATATCTTCGAAATTCAAATCCAGATCAGGGGAGGCCGAGATCTTTTGCGCAATCAGGGCAGTCGTTCTTTTCACTCTGTAAGGGTCTTTAGAGGTTAGGAGGACAACTTTCTGGAGAATATCCCTTTTAAGGCTCAGGCTCTCTCTGCGGCCATCGCTCACCGTCTCGCCCCTTTTATCCCAACTGAATATCCTTCACCGTCCACTTCGATTATAATATCACCGCATTGGTCCGTTCGGTAGATTTGCGACCCTATATATCGGAGAGACTCCAGGGTCTCGGCGTTGGGATGCCCATAGTCATTATCTCGACCTACCGATATCACTGATATCAAGGGGTTTACTTTGGAGAAAAAGTCTAAGCTTCTTTGGGAGAACCCACCATGATGGGGAACTTTCAAGATGTCCGCCTTCAGATCCATCTGCATATCCAAAAGTTTGCCTTCTTGCTCGCTTTCGATGTCGCCAGTGAGCAAAATACTGAAAGAGGGAGTGCTTATCCTTAAAACTAGCGACTGATCGTTTTCCGTCGCCAGAGTTATCTCTGACTCTTTGGGGGAAAGAACTTCTATTCGCAATTCCTGAAAGGTATATATCTCCCCAGCTCTTCCTGTAATCCTTTGCGCCCCCTCAAGATCCACCTTCTCCGACCATTCTCGATAGAAAGAGCCTCCCTCAAGACCAACTTCCATAACTGCACCCACTGAGCACTCGTCCAAACACCCTGATAGTCCAGCAACGTGGTCCTTGTCCGGATGGCTGAGTATCATTAGGTCTATATCGCGGATGGAATAATCTTTGAGCTTTCGCCGCAATAGCTGAGAGTCCTCTCCCCCATCGATTAATATATTCTCACCGCAGGAATTCTGTAAAAGGATAGAATCCCCTTGGCCCACGTCAAAAAATATGATCCTCGCCTTAAGATCGCCTATCCCGGAACTTAACCTCAAAGGCATGCTAGAAAAAATAATTATCGTAATTAAAGCCGCGAGGAACAATTTATTCAGTTTAAGCTTTCTACCCCTCCCCCAAATAAAGGCTGCCCAGAGAGATAGATAATAAGCTATCACAGTAAATGTATTAAGGATGGTGGATTTAAAGTTAAGCACAGCCCAGTTTGGATAAGCGACGGTATGGGCAACTATCAACACGTATTTAAGGCAAAACCTGCCGAGTAATGCCGGCAACACCGCTAATGGAAGCTGAAAATATTTAAATATAGCTCCGATAAATCCGCATGCCATAACCACCGGCATCAATGGCAGAACCATGAGATTAGCCAATGGGGCGATCAACGAAATCTCTCCAAAGGTCGAGATTAAAAGCGGGGCGGTAGCCATCTGAACTGCCATGGTAGCGGATATAAGCCTGTTGATCTTATTATCTTTCAGCGCAAAAGTTTCCATAAGCGGTCGGTGCAACAAAATCAAGCTCAAGATGGATAGAAAAGAAAGCAGAAAACTGATGTTATAAATCCAGTGGGGTTTCCATAATAGCATCAGCGTACCCGCTAGGCTCAACGCGGATAGACCATGGAAATCGGCGAAGAGGATGGCGGAGGAGGAGATTATAAAAACTACCAAAGCGGAACGTATTATCGCCGGCCTTCCTCCCGTTATCAACACATAGAAAGATATCGAGATTAGCTGGGAGAGAAAGAGTACAAGCGAGCTCATGCGCAGCCTTTTGCCCAAATAGATGATCAGGCCCGCCAATATGGTCAGATGCAAGCCGGAGGCTGAGCAGATATGGATTAATCCGGTTCTCTTGAGGGCGTTGTTTTCGTCTATGTTCAGTTGGCGATAATCTCCCAACATAATCCCCGAGATGAGTTTCCCTTCCTTCCCACCGCCCATCTCCTCCATGCAAAACCTGTATATAGTTTTCCTAAATTTGTTAATTAATGATTTAATCGCGCTTGATGGCCCGCTAATCTTAAACATGTCGGAACAGCGAACTATTCCATCGATTCCCGAGGTCCTATCCCTGAGACGAATTAAATCCCCTATGACTCGGACTCTCTCTCCCCATTCAATTATGTCCTTTTCTTTTCGTCTGTGATCCGTGACGCTTATCTTGAGCCTCTCGCCCTCACTTACTCCCAACGCTGGATTTCCATCCGTCTCTATAATCAAGCCGCCTGTTTCCGGAAGAAAAGGCGAATCTAAGGTTAGCTCGCCCTCTATCTTTACATTATGTAATATTTTATATTCTTGATTTCCCTTACCTTCTTGCCCCTTCGCGCAAATCAGTCCTCCAGTTGCTACAATGATGATTAACAGCCCCAGCCATAAGAGACGTGGCGATCTCCTGAAGAAAAGAAACGCAAAACAAAGCCCGCATGTAAGAATAGCCCAGTATACTCCAATAGGCGGGCGGCACCGGTCATAGATGAAAATGCTCAAGGCAAGAGCCGCGAAGATGAACGCAAGGCGATAGGAATAGACGCGGAGGGTCAGGTCGTCTAGTTTCTTAAATGCTGTGTTTATCATAAGTCGGCTTCGGGGGACCTATTCCTCTTATATCATTATTAGATGGTGATCAGATCTTTTATATCATTGAATTTCTTATCACCGATCCCTTTTACTTTTTTCAGTTCTTCGACGGATTTAAAACCTCCATTTTTTTCCCGGTACTCCACAATATTCTTAGCCAAGGTGGGACCAATGCCCGGCAAAGCTTCTAACTCCTTCGCTGTTGCCTCATTTACGTTTATCTTTCCGGAGGCGTCGGTCCCCATATCGGAATTCACCCTTTCCCCTACCACTGGCACATAGATTTTCTGGCCATCCCTTAGTTTCTCCGCCAGATTAACAGGCTTGAGATCCGCTTGGGGAAGTGTTCCTCCCGCCTTTTCCAAAGCCTCGCCAACTCTGCATCCCTCATCAAGCTGATACAGACCAGGCCGTGCAACCGCCCCGGCAACATGCACTACTATCTGGGTGGGAACCTTTTCCGTCTCCCCTGGCTTCTCTTCCTTGGCGATGAATACCTTTTTCTGAGAGTGGGAGATTGCGTAGAGATAAACGAAGCAACATAGCGAGCTCACCACCACTAGACCAGCAAGCGCCAGTTTCCAGTAAGGGAGATATAAAATTTTCTCTACGAATGGAGATAGCTTCTTATGCATCGATTTCCTCCTTATTCATGAAGATGCTGTAAGCTAATATTTCTCGGAGAAACACAGAGATGTATTATTTACAGATTGAAAAATATCACTCAGGAAATATAATAATGAAGTATCTATAGCTATCCGCTATATCACGATGTTCACTAATTTGCCCGGCACAACAATGACCTTTTTGATCTGGCGATCCTGTATGATCTGTTTGATCCGGGAAGACCCTAAAGCGAGTTCTTCCATCTCCTGGGGCTTTATATCCGCTTCCACTTCCACCCGATCCCGCACCTTGCCGTTCACCTGTATCACCATGGTGATGGTTTCCGCCTTGGCCATGTTCTCGTCCCAAGTTGGCCAAGGCTGTTGGTGTACGCTGTAATCTCCTCCTATTTCGCTCCACAACTCCTCGCAGATAAAGGGGGCGAAGGGGGCAAGAATTAAGATCATGCTTTCCACAGCCTTACGGCCCTCGTAGGTGTTGAATAAGCTTGGAGCTTCCTCCATAAATTTGCCTAAAACATTTACGAATTCCATAATTCGCGCAATTGCGGTGTTGAAGGAAAATCTCTCGATGTCCAGGGTAACTTGCTTGACGGTACGATGGGTCCAGTGAACCATCTCCTTGAGAAGGACATCCTCTTCCGTTACTGGATTGGCCTTCAAAGTCAGGATATTCAGATATCGATATACCAGCCTCCAGACTCTGTGCAGAAAGCGGTAGCATCCTTCGATCCCCGATTCGCTCCACTCCTTGTCCGCCTCGGGGGGGCCCAAGAAGAGAATGAATAGCCTCAATGTATCCGCTCCGTAACTGTCCAGGAATTCCCCAGGCGTGATAATGTTGCCCTTGGATTTGCTCATTTTGGCCCCGCCCATAACCACCATGCCTTGGCATAAAAGATTGGTAAATGGTTCATCGAAGTCCACCAGCTTGAGATCGTAAAGCACTTTGGTGAAGAAACGCGAATATAGCAGATGAAGTATGGCGTGTTCTATGCCTCCAATATACTGGTCTACCGGTAGCCAATAATCTATCTCCCCTTTATTAAAAGCCTCCTTTTCGTTACGGGGATCAGCGAAGCGGATGAAGTACCATGAAGAGTCGACGAAAGTATCCATGGTATCGGTTTCGCGTTCCGCCCTGCCTCCGCATGAGGGACATGCGGTCAAGCGAAACTGTTCGGAACGCTCCAGGGGTGAAGGTCCCTCAGGGAAAAAGTCCACGTCCTCGGGGAGCAATACAGGGAGGTCTTTCTCTGGCACAGTTACTATCCCGCATTTATCACAGTAGACGATAGGAATGGGCACGCCCCAATATCTCTGACGGGAGATCAACCAGTCCCTTAAACGGTAGTTTACCTCACGATGCCCCCATCCATTTTCCTCAAGATATTGAGGTACCCTCGATTCCTTTCCTTCCAAGCTATCTAGCCCATCAAAGAGCCCAGAATTAATCATGATGCCCTCGCCCTCGTAGGCAGCATCCATGGTCTCCGGATCCAGTTCTCCCTCATACGGTTTGATTACCACCCGCAATGGGAGGGAATATTTTTTGGCAAACTCAAAGTCCCTCTGGTCATGAGCAGGAACGGCCATAACCGCCCCGGTGCCATATTCCATCAAAACGAAATTGGCGGTCCATATGGGCACCTCTTCCCCGTTGACCGGATTTATCGCATAAGCGTTCAAGAAAACGCCCTCCTTTTCCACGTCTAGCGCGGTCAACTCGATCTCGGTCTTACCCTTCAACCTTTCCCTAAAATCGAAGACCTCCTTTTCCAGCTTCGTTCCCTTGGTCAAACGATCCACCAAGGGATGCTCCGGCGCCAGCAGAAAGAAAGTCACTCCCCATAGGGTATCGGGCCTGGTGGTAAAGATCCCGATGGTTTCGCCGGTCTCCTTTACTTTGAAAAACACCTTGCATCCGTTGGATTTTCCAATCCAGTTGCGTTGCATCACCAGAACCCTTTCGGGCCAGCCTTTGAGCTTCTCCATATCCTCCAGTAATCTCTCCGCGTAATCGGTAATCTTGAGAAACCACTGATCGAGGAGTTTCTTCTCCACTAGGGTGTCGCATCTCTCGCAGTAACCGTTAATCACCTGCTCATTGGCTAGCACCGTCCTACACGAAGGACACCAATTTGCTTTTGCCTCAGCCTTATATGCCAAGCCATTCTCGTAGAATTTCAGGAATAGCCATTGAGTCCACTTGTAGTAATCCGGGGAGCAGGTGGCCAGCTCGCGGTCCCAGTCATAAGAGTAGCCAAGCCTCCGCAAGTCCCGTTTCAGTAGGGCAATGTTGTCCCAAGTATATCTGGCGGGATGAACCCCTGAACGGATGGCGGCGTTTTCCGCGGGGAGGCCAAAGCCATCCCACCCCATGGGATGCAGGACATTCCAGCCATTCCTGGCATAATAACGGGCTAAAACATCTCCCAAGTTATAGTTGGCCACATGCCCTATATGGGCTGGTCCCGACGGGTATGGAAACATTACTAGAATATATTTCTTCTTATGCTCCGGGTCTCGCGAGGTCTTGTAAATATTGTCCTCTTCCCATCGGCTCATCCACTTATCTTCTATCTTTGAAAAATCGTATTTTTCTTGCAACTTACCACCTCGATCAGCTGTTCCCGCTCGACTAGTCCTTCAACCAAACAATATATTTATTCTTTCACCAACCGGCGACTCTCCAGTTTTTGTCCTAATTTTTCCCTATATCGCCTCCCGCCTTATCTATTTCTTCAACTTAAAATATTTATTATGTTATACAATATGTTATAATAAATCAAGTTGAGAAATTAATCTATTGACTAATTTTTCTCTAGCCCTCACGCGACTTATCTCTTTGCACCTGGATTATCTCCCCGGTCGAAAGGGGCTTCTTACCCTTACCATACCTACCGAGGAGGTTTGCCGTGGTTCTTATTATATCAGGATTCAGTGTCCCTCCAGGGGGAGTGGTTCTAATCAGAGCGGTGGGCCCTGGTATATCCCCTTCCTTGAAGAGAAAATCGGTAGGCAAGGATATTTCCGCCAGAATCTCGTTTTCTCTTTCGTTTCTTCCTATCACTATACGGTTATTTCCCTCCCAGAAATGCCTTCCTATTTTAAGTAGCTCCACATCTTCGCGATTGAAATCCGGTATCCTAGCCATGAGATCCTTTAGCCTACGGGAGAATTCTGGATCGGTTAAAAGACATCCACCCGCCGGATTCTTATAGCCCTTCACCCCCCACTCTCTCGCCAGCTGCAGCTGTATCTTCCTGGATCTCCCTTCTATTCCCAGAAGCTCCTCTCTATTTACCCATCCAAGTTTTTCCGGCAGCGTCGGAGGCAGCAACTTTGCGGACAGAGGGCGTAGAAGATATTCGCCAGCGCCAGATTCCCGTGCTACCATATCTAGCGCTTGGCGATTCTGGGACATGGGCCTTTCCCCCAGTACCTCCCCGGTTGCGATAAAGTCAGCCCCTTCGCGTCTACCCGCTTCCATAGCCCTCCTCACCATCATGGTATGACAATCGATGCAGGGATTCATGTTTCTGCCGAAGCCATGTTTGGGAGATTTTAGGATTTCCAGCATATCATCTGTGACATCCTCGACCACCAATCTGATACCCATCTCCGCAGCGCCCTTCCAGGTGCCCTCGCATGAAAAAAAGGGCGAGACGAAACATATCCCCACGACATCGTGTCCCAATCTCTGCATCAGCCTGGCGGCTAGAAAGGAATCTAATCCTCCGGATAATAAAACTAAGCACTTAGTTTTCTTGTCCATGAAATATGTTCCTATGCTACCCAGTTCTTCTTTACCAAAGAGCTTACTATAATTCCTGAAGTCATCACCAACGGCACGCCTCCGCCGGGATTGGTGCTGGCTCCAGTCAGGTAAAGATTCTCTATAACCGGGGACTTCCAAGACGCACGGAAAGGCCCCAACTGTGTCAGGCTCATCTCCAACCCGTAAATGGCTCCTTCGGGCAGATTCAGTTCCCTTTCGAAATCCAGAGGGGTGGTCATATCCCAGAACTCAACCATGCTACCAAAATTAGGGAAAGCCCTTCGTTCCACCGACTGTATCACTTCCTCGACAAAATAAGGCTTGACTTCGTCCCAGGAGTGGTACTTAATCCTGTAGGGACTGGGAAGTATAGCGGAAACGGCGTACTTTCCCTCTGGGGCTAGGCTGTCGTCGTAGAGACTGGGGCACGCCAGGCCCATGGGCATATCATCGATCCTTGCCATCAGCCCTTTGGCATAAATCTCGTCCCAGTAGGCATTTATCTTTTCCAAGGTTCCGATGAGAACGGCAGATGGACATCGGAAGGGGGGCTTCTCTTTTAAACCAAAATAAACAATGGGACAAGGTATAGAGGGCCTGTAGCCTTGGATGGCTTTCACCAAGAGCCAGGGCAACTTATCCGCCCCAATTAACTTTAGATATGTTGGGATACAACTGGCATTGGAAATAACCATCCTTGCCGGAATCACTTCGCCATCACTAAGCTCAACTCCTGATGCCTTCCCGTTTCTGACCACAATTCTGCGCACCATGGATTTAGTTATGAGTTCCCCACCATTTTTTCTGGTAATATCCGCCAAAGCTTCAGGTATGGCTACCATTCCTCCCTTGGGATAGTAATAACCTTCATGGCACACATATGACAGCAGCGCGAAGAGGCCATTGATACGATGAGCCGGAAGACCCGCATAAAGATTTTCGAATCCCACTATCGCCTTGAACCTCTGATCACCGAAGTACCTGTCAATGGTCTTCTGCTGGCTTCCCAGAGCAACCCTAAGCGTCAGGGGAAGATTCCCTAACATCGCGGGATTTATTATTCTCCTGAACTGATGGCGAAGCGAAGCCGCTTTTTCCAGCGAGGGAAAGTGCAGCTCCCCCGCCATCTTGGCTCCTGACCACACCTTGCCCATATCCTTGCAAAAAAATCGGTAGTTTTCAGCTTCCTTAGGGTTCAGCTCTCTTAAGCTCTCGATGGTCTTCTCCACGTCATAATGGATCATCACGCTTTGTCCATCGTCAAAATAGATATCGTAAACGGGGTCAATTAGCCACATGTCCAAATATTGATCCATGCTCAATCCCAACAACTCAAAGAGACGTTCATAAATTTCTCTATAAAGAACAAAAACGGCTCCAACATCAAAGGAAAAGCCGTTTTTCCGGAATGCGGAGCAACATCCCCCAATTCTTTCGTTCCCTTCAATTACCAACACCTTGAATCCCTCAGTAGAAAGTAAAGCGGCTGAGGTAAGGCCTCCGATACCCGATCCTATTATCACAACGTCAAAGGCATCTTCTGCCTTGCGCATTCTTCCTCCTCTCCCCCTCACACAAAGATATTTTCAATTAAATCTTATTTCCTCATTCTTAACCCCGATATGACGCAATAAAATTATATTATCAAAATTTCGAAATATGCATGAATCCGCGTTTTTATGTTTTAATAACCATATGAATGAGATTAAGCCGGAAATGTTCGCGGATTTTTGCGCTATCGGGCGTAGGGCTCTCGACTTAGTAAACGATGGTAACAGAGTGGCGGACGCTTTGGAGAAAGCCTGTAGAGAAATCTATCCCTATACCTACAAAAGCATAGAGCCCAAGACGAAGCAGCTCTTTTACTCGCTTATGGAAGAAAAGCAGTGGGGAGAACTCCGGACGTTAAGAGCCTTGGCGGAGGAGGAGGAGTTCATTGATCGCTACGTAAAGAAACGCGGCAAGCTTTTGGGAGAAAAGCAGCATATAATTGAGGAGAGCGCTTTCCCAGAAGTGAGAGCCAATTATCATCAAGTATTCCAAGCGGCATGGAAGAAAGCGGCAGCAGGTTTTGATCCCTTAGACGCACTGGAGATGGCCTGCTTCGACCTCTATCCCTACACCGCCAAGAAAGTTTATCGCGTAGCCCTCTCCTATCTTCGCTTATTGGAGCGGAGTGAGAGGATTAAAGGCAGAAGAGCCCTGAAATATCTTTCAGAAAACCCCGATTTTTTCGATAAGCCTAATAGAGGCGGGTGACAGAGGCCAAGAAAGTGAAGGAAATGGGATACGAAAAAACTAAGAATTTGGGGTTGATTTGCGCAACTATGAGTGAGTACAAAGCAACTGCGGAGATGATACCATGGGAAGACCTGCAATCCGACCCAGTCGGGTTTAAAGTGAAAAAAAGCGTGCTGGATGGCAGGAATTTATTTTTAACCGTTAGCGGCATAGGAAAAGCTGCCGCTGCCGCTGCCACTCAAAATATGATCTGTCGATTCATGCCCGATATTATCATCTCCTTTGGCACGGCGGGGTCCTTAGAGGAGCAGACGAAAGCGGGAACTGTCATTGTCCCTCTTAAAATCATTCAAGGGGATATGGGCGTCCATGACCCTTTGGGTTTTCACCATATAGGCGTATCCCTTCAGCTTGAGGGAAAAATTACTTTAGCCAAGTATTTAAACGTTCCCGAAAAACTGGCGCGTTGGAGCATGGAGACCTTGGAGAGCAGGGGAATGTCGTATAGCACTGGAACCCTGCTAACCTGTGATCAGATAGTTCTCTCTCGAACGAAGAGATGGGAATTGCATCAGCAGTTTGGCGTGGTGGCGGTGGATATGGAAAGCTCAGCAGTCGCGCAGGTTGCGGAAACCAATGGTATACCCTGTTTGGTTGTAAGAGCGATAAGCGATGAGGTGGACCTTGAAATTTGCAATCTTCATAAAATGATGGTCTACAGAGACGATCCCCCAGGGGATAAAATAACGGATTATATAAAGGATGGAAAAATTTTGTCCACGCTTGCGAGATTCTACCAGCAAATGCAGCTAGCATATACCAACATGGCCAAAGCCCTACATCTCCTTATCTCCAAATTGCCGGATGAAATCCTATAGAAGATTTTGTATCTTCACGTTTCGATAAAAGAGTTAATGGATATGGCAACTTGATGGCATCTGAAGTAAAGGGAAATTCATTCAAAAATATAATATTTAATAGTTTAATATTATAATATTAAATATAGTTCCCTATGCATATCCTCTTCTCGCGGTTATTTTAACCTTTATGCAGAAAGAGATTTCGCATAGAAGATATTGGGGAAATTAAATAACCGCTTCAACCCGATAAATCATTGAGAAAATATCCTCCATATGTTATCTATAGAGTGGAAAATTGAAGATATGTAGATACGAAAGAAAGTATCCCGTTATGAGCAACCAGCAAAGTGTAATACGGTTAAAGGATTTCGTCAAGGAACTATCGGCAGCCTCTAACATCGATCCCGATTTAACTCACTGTTACGCATGCGCTAGGTGCAGTTCTGTCTGCAAGGTAGCAATATTTTCGCCCTTGGATAATACATTAACTCCCCGATCCCTCCTTTATAAAGCCATTATTGGGAAACAAGAGGACATTCTGGATTCCGATTTTATCTGGCTATGCTCCGGCTGCGCTCGCTGCGAAGAAAGTTGTCCCCAGAAGGTCAAGATTTCCGAGGTTATAAGAGCCCTGCGCCGCCTCGCAATTGAGATAGGGAAACAAAATCCCCTTTCCGCCAGGGTAAACGAGAGGATGTGCATGCATTGTGGCGCCTGCGTGCAATCATGTCCCAATGACGCGATAACCTTGGTCCAAGGAGGCCCAAGAGGTCTAGTCGCCTGGGTAGATCCAGCAGAATGCCGGGGGTGCGGCAGTTGCACTTCGGTATGCTCCAATGGGGCAATTCAGCAAAGCATTTTCAATGATGTTGAGGCGCTGGAAAAGCTTAAGAGACGTTGAGTGAAGAGCATGAATAAGCCATTAACTGCTGAAGCTGGCGAGAAAAAAACAGAATTGGAATTCGTCCCCGCTATCGCCGTCTTTCATTGTCGGTGGTGTCTCCCAGATTCGGACTCGGTGAGAAGTCTGCTCAATGAAGAAGTCGCGGCTAAGTCCGTGGTGATCCCGCTAAACTGCACCGCCAGGATGGAGGCGGAATTCGCTATCAAAGCCCTGTCGGAGGGTTTTGACGGAATTCTCATCCTAGGGTGCGAAATAGGTGAATGCCATTATCGCACTGGAAATCATCGTGCCCTGAAACGGCTGCTCCTGCTTCGGGACATACTGGCTTTGGTGGGTATCTACCCGGAAAGGCTGGGTTTTTTCTGGGTCTCCCCCTTCGACCAAGAAAATATCAGGTTAACAATCAATGAATATCTCGATAAGCTACAAGAACTGGGGTCTTTTAAGTGAGCGTGTGAGGTTCGGCTATGGCTGAGAACGATGAGAGAGCGCGTATAGAGGAAGCGAGAAGGATTGCAAGCGACCTACTGGAAAATGGCGTGGTAATGGGGGTATTAGGCCTAAGAAGGGTTGAAAGCCATGTAGAGCCCTATCTTTTCACAACAAAGGATGAGCTGCGTGATTTAAACATATCGGGGAGATACGCAATAGCTAGGGTAGCCGAGAATCTTCTGCGCAGATGGGACGAGGGTGCACTTGGGATAATCATCCGAGGCTGCGACGAACGTCACCTAATCGAACTTTCCAAAAAGAAAAGTGTGGATTTAAAAAGAATTATTACTATTGGTCTTGCCTGTACCGACCACGAAGCAAAAGAATGTCACTGCCTGCGTCCCTATCCACAGAAAATCGATGTGGGCAAGAGTATCGGAGACGTAGACTACCAGGATCATGAAACCCTTGCTAGGCTTATGGAGATGGATATCTCGGAGAGACGCCGCTTCTGGTCCGATATTTTCAACCGTTGTATCAAATGTTATGGCTGCCGTAACAGTTGCCCCTTATGCAATTGTGAAGACTGCAGGCTGGAGGAATCCCGCTGGGTAAGGGTAGGAGAAATACCACCGGAATTCCCTTCTTTTCACCTGATTAGAGCATTTCATATGGCGGATAAGTGTGTGGGCTGCGGAGCCTGCGAGAGGGCCTGCCCCATGGGTATTCCCCTGGGTAAGCTCCACCAATTGATCAGAGAAGATATGAAGAGATTGTTTAAGTATGAAACGGGACTCAATCCCGAAGATGAATCCCCCCTTCAGAACGATTTAGAGAAAAACCCTTTGGAGGTTCAGCTGGATGAATTATAAAACGGTGATGTCCACCTGTCCTTATTGTGGATGCGGGTGCGGCATTTATCTAGAAGTAATAGATGGCCATCTAGTTGGCACCATGCCTTCCTGCACCCATCCCATAAGCCAAGGTTCCTTGTGTATAAAAGGGTGGTCCGCTCACGAATTCGTTGAGAGCGACGGACGGCTAACACGGCCTCTTTGGAAGAGAGGGGCTAATCTTGAGACCACCGATTGGGATACAGCCATGTACTTCGTGGCGGAACGATTAAGAAATATCAAGGAAACTTATGGACCCCATGCCATAGCTTTTCTCTCCTCGGCAAAATGCACTAACGAGGAGAACTACCTGTTTATGAAGTTTGCCCGGGCTGTGATAGGAACCAACAATATCGACCATTGCGCGCGTTTATGTCACGCGCCCACTGTGGCGGGTCTCGCTTACGCCTTCGGCAGCGGGGCTATGACCAACTCCATACCTGAATTGGAGGAAGCATCTTGCATCTTAGTGACTGGCTCCAACACCACCGAAAACCATCCCTTGATAGCTTCTCGTATCATCGCCGCCAAAGAAAAGGGGGCCTACCTTATCGTCATTGATCCTCGACGTATTCACCTGGCAAATTACGCCGACCTCTTTATACAACCAACTCTGGGAACTGATGTGGCTTGGATCAACGGCATGATGAATATCATCATCAACGAGGGTTGGCATAATCGGGAATTCATACGTACGAGAACTGAGAATTTCGAAGCATTAAAAGCGAAGATTTCTGAATATACCCCGGATAGAGTGAGGTCTATCACCGGCGTGGACCCTGAGTTGTTAAAAATCGCCGCGCGCGCCTATGCCCTATCACCTAATTCTTCCATTGTATACACCATGGGTATTACCGAACATACAACGGGCGTCGACAACGTGCTCTCTCTGGCCAATCTAGCCATGCTCACCGGCCATGTGGGCAAGAGAGGAAGCGGGATAAACCCCCTACGTGGGCAGAACAACGTGCAGGGTGCCTGCGATATGGGTGCCCTTCCCGATGTATATACCGGGTACCAGAAGGTAAGCGACTCTGCCTCAAGAGAAAAGTTTGAGAAAGCCTGGGGTGTAACTCTCCCGGAAGAAACTGGCCTCACCGTGGTGGAGATGATCGACGCCGCCGCTGAAGGAGAGATAAAAGCCATGTATATTATGGGAGAAAATCCCATGCTATCCGATCCTGACATCAATCACGTAAGGGAGGCGCTGGCCAATCTCGATCTGTTAGTGGTGCAAGATATATTTATCAATGAGACCGCGGATCTGGCTACCGTGGTCTTTCCTGCGCAGAGCTTCGCAGAGAAAGACGGGACTTTTACTTCTACGGATCGAAGGGTTCAGAGGGTGCGCAAAGCCATAGAGCCCATCGGTGAGTCAAAGGCGGATTGGCAGATAATGTCAGAGTTGGCCAGGTTGATGGGCGCAAAGGGATTTGACTATAAGAACCCCGAGGAGATTTTTAAGGAAATAAGCTCGCTCACCCCATCCTACTCGGGAATAACCTATGAACGCCTCGACAAGGGCTCATTGCAATGGCCTTGCCGTTCCCTCGATGACCCTGGAACCGAATATCTACATAAAGACGTCTTCTCTAAGGGATTAGGTACCTTTACCCCTATTGACTGGAAACCTCCAGCAGAAGTTATCGACGAAGACTATCCCTTCTACCTCACCACCGGCAGAGTTCATTTTCACTATCATACCGGCACCATGACCCGGCGTAGTCCCACCCTCAATCGTGAGATGTCCTCGGGATCGGTGGACGTCAATCCACAGGACGCGGAGAAACTCGGCATCAAAGAGAAGGATCTGGTAAAAGTAAGGTCGCGCCGGGGAGAGGTCAAGATAAGGGCTAAGATAACCGAGATGGTTCCGCCTGGAGTGGTCTTCATACCCTTTAATTTCAGGGAAAGCGCAGCTAACGCCCTGACCAATTCCGCCCGCGACCCGGTTTCTAAAATACCTGAGTTCAAGGTCTGTGCAGTAAATTTAGAGAAAGTAACAACTAGGAGGTAGCTCCATATGCCTAAAAGGCAGAAATTAAAGAAAGAGGATACCGATAAGATCATCATAACCCAATCCCTCTGGGTGGATACTATCACGCTCACCTTCGACAAGGTTGTATGCATCAGTTGTGATCTTTGCCATCAGGTCTGCCCCAAAGAGGCTATATCTCTCAAGGTCCAGGAGGAAAGAATAGTTCCCGATGTCGATGAGGAAAAATGTTCCCTATGCAGCCTTTGTGTAGCCTTTTGCCCGGTTAATGCCATTGTGATGAGATCCCGTAACACCTGGAAAGGGACGGAGGAGGAGATCAGGCCAATTCTGGATGTGGGCGGTATACCACATTTCTCCAAAGGAATGCAACTTAATACAGAACTCTGCCCTCCAGGTTGTGATCTCTGCGTGAAAGCCTGCCCAAGAGAAGCTCTTTCTTTGGATAAATCAGGACTGAAACTGGATAGATTGAAGTGTCTTTCCTGCGCCCATTGCGAGGAGGCTTGCCCGGTGAAGGGCGCCATAAAAGTAACTCGCCTCTTTGAGGGGAATATCCAGGTTGACTTGGATAAGTGCCCTCCAGGTTGTGATCTCTGCGTGAAAGCCTGCCCAACCCATTGTTACACTGCCCTCCCCGGGAAAGGCGTGAAGGTGGACCCCAGGCACTGTATCTGTTGCGGCGCCTGTTACGTGGCTTGTCCCCATCAAGCTATAGATCTAACAAGGCTAAGATTGAGATCGGCCGAGGATGGTTATTCGGCGGTGTGGAGCCGAGCTATAGATAGATTACTTGAGGAACACGCCAGATTCATAAATCATAATGAAACTAATATAATAAAATTGATGGACCTTTTACATAAATCTAAATTATAATTAATATAATAAATATTTATATATGAAAGGACCTACTATGGAAGAAGAGGTGCGTATAGGAGTTTATGTCTGTCATTGCGGTCTAAATATCGCCCAGACCGTAGACTGCGCCGAGGTGGCAGAGTATGCCTCCACCCTTCCTAACGTGGTGGTGGCCAAAGAGAATATGTATAGCTGCGCCGACCCTGGTCAGATACAGATCAAGGAAGACATCAAGGAATATAATCTCAATCGAGTTGTTGTAGCCGCATGCTCGGTTAAGATGCATGGCCCCACTTTTATGAATGTTTGCGAGGAAGCGGGGTTGAACCCTTACCTCTTCGAAATGGTGAATATACGGGAGCACTGCTCTTGGGTACACATGCAAGACAAAGATGGAGCCACTCGTAAAGCCAAAGATCAAATTCGAATGGCAGTTGAAAGAATCCAATATAACCGCCCCTTGCAAGATAGGCTGGTCCCCGTGAACAGAAAAGCTCTAGTTATAGGAGGAGGGGTCGCTGGGCTGCAATGCGCTCTGGATATCGCGGAGGGTGGCTACCCCGTCTATTTGGTGGATAAGCAGCCCTACCTCGGCGGCATGGCTGTGGGAATGGATCGTTTGTTCGACAACATGGAAAGGGTCTCCTGCGTGGTCAACCCATTGATAATGAAAGTCATCAACCATCCACTTATCCATGTTTACACCAGCTGCGAGGTTGAAAATATAACTGGCTATGTTGGTAATTTTCACGTTAGCCTTAAAGTTACACCCCGTAAGGTAAATGAGAATTGCAATGCCTGCGGTCTATGCACGGAAGCATGTCCGATACAGGCAAAGAATGAATTCGACCGAGGTTTGAGCGAGAGAAGAGCCATCTATCTTCCCCATCCCCAAGCGATTCCCTACCTCTATTATATTGATAAAGAATTATGCGATGGTTGTGGCGCCTGCGTGGAGATCTGCCCACAAAAAGCCATCGAACTGGACATGGAGGAAATTGAAGAATCTATCGATGTTGGAACCATTGTGGTGGCCATAGGCGCCCAGCCTTATTGTCCACCGGAAGGTAATCGCTGGGGATACGACGGCGCAGGAGACATATTCACCGCTCCAGAGCTGGAACGCATGCTCCATCCTATGGGCCCCACCAAGGGACGCCCTTTGAGAAGAACCGATGGCCAAATGCCCTCAAGTATCGCATTTATCCAATGCGTAGGTTCTCGGGACCCACAAGAAAACCCCTGGTGTTCACGAATATGCTGCATGAATACCATTAAAGAGGCTCTTATTATCAAGTACAGATTTCCATCCATAAAAATATCCGTGTATCACAATGATATAAGGTTGTATAAGAAAAACCACGAGGACGCCTATCGCTTAGCCCGGGACTGGGGAGTCATCTTCATGCGCTCCCAAGTTGAGAAAGTAGTTGAGAAAGATGGCACGCTGGAAGTGCGGGCCCACGACGCAATAATCGGCGAGACGACTTCCCAGGAAGTAGATATGGTGGTCCTGGCCACTGGCTTAGTGCGCTCGGACGACGCTCAAAGATACCAGGATATGCTGAAAATCCCTTCCAGCGCGGACGGATTTATGTTGGAGGCTCACCCTAAATTAAAACCGCTGGAAACAGCTATAGATGGCGTTATGCTGGCGGGTTTATGCCAATTTCCAAAAGATGTGGGGGACGCCATTCTGCAAGCAAGCGGTTCTGCCGCAAAGTGCCTAGGTTTGCTCTCTAAAGACCAGATAAAATTGGACGCCATCATCTCCACCATCGATCAGGAGAAGTGCACCGGCTGTTTAGTATGCGTCAAAAGATGCCCTTTCTCAGCTATAGTCACCGACGAAGTGGAGATAGAGGGGAAGAAGAGAAAGCGGGCGCGGGTAATCGAGGCATCCTGTAAAGGGTGCGGAGTCTGCGCGGCGCGATGTAAACAGAAGGCAGTGGAAGCCCAGGGTTTCACCGATGATCAGATCTTCGCTCAGATAGACGCGGCTTTGGAGGAGAACCCTGAGGATAAGATCCTTGCCCTTGTCTGTCACTGGTGAACTTACGGAGGTGCAGACCTGGCAGGTGTGTCGAGGTTACAGTATCCGGCAAATGTAAGAATGATCAGGGTGATGTGCACGGGAAGGATCAGCCAGGAGATGATTCTCCGTGCCTTCGAAAAAGGCGCTCCGCTGGTAATGGTGGGAGGATGTCACCCACCGGGAGATTGCCATTATATCAACGGAAATATTCAATGCGAAGAGATGATAAATAAGTTGAAGGAAAAAGTGCTTCCTGAGAAGGGGATCGACCCGGAGAGGTTGAGGCTGGAATGGATTTCTTCAGCTGAAGGAGCGGTCTTCCAGAAGGTAATGAAGGAGATGTCTGAGCAATTGGATAAGATGAAAAAGGTGGTAGGAAAATGAGCCCCTTAATTTTCATCTGCACCACCAATGAGGAAAAGCTAGATGAATTGAAAAATCTCAAGAATTATCTGGAGGAGATGGGTTACGAGGTACTAATGGAGCGGGATTGCTGCTCCCCCCTTGGACAGTTGGCTATAAAGCAGAAGCTCGACGGAGAAGAAGGGATGGTTCTTGTCTGCGCTAGGGGATTGGGTCGAGATGCCTTTGAAGGCATAATCCATCCGGAGAATGAATTTTTCTCTTACAGCCTGGAGGAAGACCCCAAAGAGCTTGCCAACACTATTCATACTGAAGTCACCCTGGTATCACACGAAAAGGTGATTGACCTCAAGCCCCTTGAAAAAGTACTGGTTATAGGAGGGGGCGTGGGCGGAGTATTCGCCGCGCTGGACATAGCCGATCAAGGATATCCCGTGTTCATGGTGGAAAAGGATCCTTCCATCGGAGGGATCATGGCCGCTTTAGACAAGACCTTCCCCACCATGGACTGTTCCATATGAATACTCGGGCCAAAGCTGGTGGAAACAGCTAAGCACAAGAGCATAGAGCTGATAACCAATACGGAAGTCCTCAACGTGGAGGGAGAGCCAGGAAGGTTTACGGTAACCTTATTACGTAA
>JACVIX010000009.1 GCA_015711725.1 Candidatus Geothermincola primus
CCGGACAGCAAATCAGGGGACCTTTGGATGGCTAAGGGGGCGGGATTCGAACCCGCGAGCCGTTGCCGGCCAATGGATTTCAAATGCCCTCACTCGAAAATATGGTATATACTGGTAGTGGTTCCAACTGAACCCTTCATTTGGACACCTTTCTGCTTCGCTTCTTTTACTATAAAGCAAGTATAGGGGGTGTCCACTATTTTTCTGAACCTAGGCAATCTCTACGTTCATTCTAAACTCGTCATTCCAAAATAAATTTAATGATTAAGCGTTCCAATCCTACCTTCCGGGGTAAAGAGGGGACATTGCCCTGAGCTTTTCCACGACAACGGGCAAGTTTTCCAATACGTAGTCGATATCCTCTTCCGAATTGTCCCGACCCAAGGTAAAGCGGACAGAACCATGGGCTTCCTCGGGTGAAACTCCAATAGACAACAACACGTGGGATGGCTCCAGGGATTCGGAACTGCAAGCGGAACCAGTAGAGGCGGCAATTCCTAAGAAGTCCAGGTTCAGACAGATGGACTCGCCTTCGATGTACTTGAACCTCACGTTCACGTTATTGGGTAATCTTAAGGTAGGATGGCCATTGAGAAAACTGTCCGGGACGCGTTCAAGAATTCCCGTGATCAATTTATCCCTTAAAGGAAGCAGGTGTTCCGCACGCTCTTTCCTTTCCAGCCTGGCAAGCTCCATAGCTTTGCCAAACCCTATGATTCCAGGGACATTTTCCGTTCCCGCCCTTCTCTTTCTCTCCTGCGCCCCGCCATGAATGAAGCTGTCCAGCTTGGTGCCTTTTCTCACGTAAAGACAGCCTATCCCCTTAGGACCATAAAGTTTGTGAGCGGACACAGATAACAGATCCACGCCTAGATTGTTCACATCCACGTCCAGCGCACCCACGGTTTGAACCGCGTCCACATGCAGATAGACTCCCGCCTCGCGAGTTATTTTAGATATTTCTTCAATGGGTTGGATGGTCCCGATCTCGTTGTTGGCGTGCATAACCGACACCAGCGCGGTACGGGGAGTTATGCTCTTTCGCACTTCTTCAGGATCCACTAAACCTTCCCCATCAACACGAAGATAAGTTACCTTGAAGCCTCGCTTTTCCATATAATGACATACTTCCAGGACAGCGTGATGCTCTATGGAGGTGGTTATGATATGGTCTTTCCCTTGTGGGCTGCCATATAGGACTCCCTCGATGGCATGATTGTCTGCCTCTGTCCCCCCGCTGGTGAAGATAATCTCTTCCGGATTGGCGCCGAGAGCGTCGGCGACTTGCTTCCTCGACGTCTCAACGGCCTCTCTAATTTCCTTGGCAATGGAATAGATTGATGAGGGGTTTCCAAACTTCTCCCTTATATAAGGAATCATCGCCTCCACTACCTCTGGGTGGGTTGGCGTAGTCGCGGCATGATCAAGATAGATGAATCTCATCCTTCCTCATCCTCCAAATCCACATTTACTTATGATTCATAAGTTTACAAACATTCAAGATATAAGATCCTTACAAGCCATTCAGGAGTCAGCTCGCCCAAGAGCCAACTTGATGGTGTCCCCTTCTATTATTCATAACACTCTCCAGCGATATCTATCCATCAAAATCAATTTCCCACCTTTCGCAAACTTCGGTTAAGCAGTTAAACATCCTAGAAATTCCATGGATTTCCGTTCAGATATAATACATAGACGGTTGCGCTTTATCCAGTTCCGTCTGTATCTCCATAAGATCTCGCAAAGTTGTCTCCTCCATAACCTTGCGCATGACCTGGTAAAGTCGGTCCCAAAATATGCGCGACGCGCATTGCTCAGCCCTTACGCATGATTCCGACTGATTCACGCAGATAACCAGCTCCAAAGGCCCGCTAGTGGCATTGAAGACATCTAATATTTTTATTTGCTCAGGAGGCAAAGCGAGATAGTACCCTCCCTTTGCGCCCCTTACGCTTTTCACTAGACCCGCGTTACGCAGACTGGCCACCACATGCTCCAGGTAACGCTCGCTTAACCCCTGTCTTTGCGCGATATCCTTCAGCAAAACCGGCTCTCCCTCCCTCTGATGGACGGCAATATCCAGGATGGAACGCAAACCATATCTGGGCTTGGTGGGGACGCGCAAATCTTTACACCTCCTTTCTAAATTAGTTTCGCCTCCATTATCATTTTCTCGTCCCATCTCCCTTTATGTATGGGGGAATAAAATTATTATTCTCCCGAAAATAAAGGGGTGGAAAGATAGCGCTCGCCTGTATCAGGGAGAACCACCACGATAGTCTTTCCTCTATTATCCGTTCTACCCGCTACCTCCACGGCTGCATGTACCGCAGCTCCCGACGATATGCCTGCCAAAACACCCTCTTCCCTTGCTAACTTTCGCGCCATGGCGTAGGCCTCCGCCGTGCTAACCTTAATTATCTCATCGATAATATTGAGGTTGAGCACTGCAGGAATAAACCCCGCGCCTATACCTTGAATTCCATGGGGATGCGCCTCGCCCCCCGACAACACCGGGGATTCTGCCGGCTCTACAGCAATCGCCAAGAACCCGGGCTTCCTCTCCTTTAAACGCTCCGCCACCCCCGTGATGGTTCCCCCCGTACCCACACCAGCAACTAATATATCTACCTCACCCCTGGTACCTTCCCAGATCTCTTCAGCCGTATAGAGTCGATGGGCCTGAGGGTTTGCTGGGTTCTCAAACTGTTGCGGTTGAAAGTAATGGGGATGGGATTCAAGCAGCTCCCTCGCTTTCTCCACCGCTCCTTTCATTCCTTTCTCTCCCGGTGTAAGCAAGACCTCAGCGCCGTAAGCTTTCAAAATGTTCCGCCTTTCCACACTGACGGTATCTGGCATGGTCACCACCAATCGGTAACCTCGGGAGGCGCATATCATTGCCAAGCCTATTCCGGTATTACCGCTTGTGGGTTCCACGATGGTGCTCTTGCCAGGTTCTATAAGCCCTTCTTTTTCCGCGGACATTATCATGCTTAGAGCTATCCTATCTTTGACCGATCCCCCCGGGTTGTAATACTCTAACTTGGCTATCAGCTGGATTTCTAAATCTTTGACGATCTTTTTCAAGCGAAGCAGGGGAGTATTTCCTATGAGCTCGGTTACATCATCATAGATCATGATCCATGCCTTTCATCTCATATTGGACTTATCCGATAGAAATAGTATATATTTCAAATTCTTTTTCTGTCAAGCTCATTTTTCACACACAAGAATAAAATCCCCCAGAGATATTCACGCCAATAAACCTACTTGCCATCGCTCTATTTCTCGGCGCATACGAATTCTGTCACTTGCCAGAGCTACAATACAATTGGTGATATGGATGCATGGAATCGATGAAATACTTTTGGAGATGGATAAACTATATCATTCATCCTCCACGGCTGAGGAATTCCTACAAAAAATACTGATTTTATGGGAGGAACGAGGCCTCCTTAAAGGTGAGTGGTCTTGCGTTGTGGAGAAGCGCGAGGCGGTTTAGGGTTCTCCAAATATGGTATGGTTTGAGAGGCGTGTGGCATGAGAAGAATCCTTCCTTGTGGAAGGATAGACCTAGCCTCCTTAAGAGCGCTCCCTATCGTAGAGTGGGGAACTATGCCTATGCGCTTAACTACATCCCCTTCCAAGCCCGACACGAGCATGAGGCGTCGTACTTTCTCCGCCAATAGCGCAGCCCGATATACCACAAATCCCGGGACGGTGAAATTTTCCCTCAGCTTTTTCTCAATCGTCTCCGGAGAACCAAGATCGAACCAGCGGTGGAATTCATAAGGGCCTAGTCCCTCGGAACATTTGCCCACCATAATAAGAATCCCGTTTTCCCTCAAAGCCGCTTGAGCATTAGCGTTGGACTGAAAAGCCTGGTAAAAAGTTAGATCCATAGGATAGCCACCCCTTGAGGCCAAGACTATATCCGCCTTCTCCTCCAGGGGGACTTTGAAAGTTCGCGATACATAATCGCAACCTTCCAGGTGAGCGCTTATCCAGTGACCAGCAAAAACTTTGAGGAATTCTCCTGACTCACTCACCACGAAATTCACCAGGAAAGTGGGATTTACCCTGGAAGCGATATCCAACATGTCCTCGCTTACCGGGTTACCTGAAATCACCCCAGGTTGGGCTCTCTCATCAATCCCACCACCAGGAACTTTACTTAATGCTAACCTATGATTTGCCAGAATTGTTTTCATCCCTGCTATCCCTGGGACTATCGATTTTCTCCCTCCTCCATAACCGGCAAAAGCATGGGAAACGATCCCGCCAGTCAAGATAATTTTGTCCGCGATAAAAACCTGTCGGTTGAGCCAGATTGGCGTCCCTGCTTGACTCTTACCCAGATACATAAGCTGCGCCCGATCGTGGGGGTCGTGCACGACAACTTTTACTCTCTTCAACACCACTTCTCCTAATAATTTACGCAACTGCGAGTAATCGGGTTTATGATGGGTACCAGTGGCTATCAAAATGGTGATATCTTTATCGGCTATCCCTCCCCGGTTAAGCTCAGAGATTATCTTGGGCATCCATTTATGGACTTGCAGCCAAAGCCGGTGATGATCGGGAGCGATAACCAGGACCCGGTCCCCTGGGACAAGCAGCTCACTAAGCGGGGGGGAGGCGAGGGGGTTGCTCAAAGCTTCTCCTATCTCCAACTCCAGATTTTCCAAAGGCGGTGGTGGTGAAACTTCCAATGTACCCAACCAGAGGTGATCGGGCACCTCAAACTCCTGTTCTTCGCGTCCAAATCCCCACTTGAATTTCATAACTTCAGAGTATCATTTACTTTGGTCATTGTTAATGTCCAAAGTCGAAAGGGGACTGAGAGATAATGGGCAAAAAACGGGATTGCCATGTTTTTCCCACCTTTTCTCCTTGCATCAGTTATTGCAAAATCCTAACCAGCAACGATTTATCGCCTGAGGGTTAATCTTTTTGGGATAATTCATTACGGTTGTCCCATATCCCTATGCAACATTTTCAGGATTTTTATGGCTGCCTCTTTATCCAGTGGTTCGTTGCCACTGCCGCATTTTGGGGACTGGATGCAGGAGGGACATCCTTCGCTGCAGGGGCAATCCTCAAGCAACTTTAAAGTGGCGGTTAAATGCTCGAGGCGCAGATCATACCCCTTTAAAGCTATTCCCGTACCGCCTGCATAAGCATCATAAATGAAGACGCTGGGTTCGCCCGTGTCCTGGTGAAAGGGGGTGGATACACCTCCGATGTCCCAACGATCACACATGGCATAAAGCGGAAGCATGGCGATGGCTGAATGCTCCAATGCGTGCAGCCCACCCGCCAACCGCTGGGCATCAAGCTCCAACGATTCTATTTTTTTCCTGGGGATCACGTACCAGAATGCGCGCGTTAACAGAGTCATCGGTGGAAGGTCTAAATCCACATGGGCTATTACTTGGTGGGTGGGCAGGTGGCGCAGCTGATAAGAATAGACTTGAGTGGACACCTCCACCTCCCCATAATGAATGCTGCATCTCCCAAGCCCATAGGGACGTGATGATAAAAACTCCCTCAGAATTTTAATATCCGTTATGTCTCGGGGCTGGGTGTAATAATCCTCATCTATCTCCTCCACTAAAGCGACTCTCTTTTCAAGGTCCAATTCCTTAACTTCGTAAGGGTCTCCTTGGTGTATATAAATGGCTCCTGGATGCACATGGAAGAAGGCATTGCCCTCATCAACCGTGCCCAACAAACTGCCCGTGTTTTTTTCGACAATCCGATAGACCCTATTCGATGCGGAACGAAGGTTAAGGCTTGCGGCTGGGTTCTGACCCACAGGGATATATCTTCCCTTCACGCTTCTAACCTGTCCTGCTTCATGTAATTCCCTCAAGATTTGGAAGATGTTAGGACCGAAGAAAGCGGTATCTTTCTCGGTCAAAGGCAATTCATACGCCGCACAAAGTAGATGTGAAGCCAGTATAGAAGGATTGTCTAAGTCGATAATGGCCTCCTCGCAAGGCTTGGAAAAAATCGCTCCCGGGTTGCGCGCAAGATACTGGTCCAGAGGATCATCCTTGGCCACCATTACAGCGAGAGACTGTCCCTTTCTGCGACCCGCCCTTCCCACCTGCTGCCAAGTGCTGGAAAGGGTTCCAGGATAACCATTAAGGATGCATGCTTCCAGCTCCCCAATGTCTATCCCTAATTCCAGCGCATTGGTGGAGCTCACCGCCAGTAGCTTGCCAGAAAAGAGATCCCGTTCGATCCTCCTGCGTTCCTCGGGTAGATATCCTCCTCGGTAAGAGGCTATCTTGAGAGCGAGGTTTTCCTCTCCCGAGTCCATGAGAATCCGTCTGGCCTGATGGTAAATCAGCTCGGAGTTTTTACGCGAGCGGGCGAAAGCGATGGTGCGAATACCGTTGCGCACCAATCTTAATAGAAGTTGCACCGTTTCAACATTGGCGTTCCTCCGTTCGGCCCCATCAGCGTCTCTTTTAAGAATCGGGTTCCACAGCACAAAGATCTTTTCGCCCCGGGGAGAACTGTCCTCAATAATCTCCTCCACCTGGAGCCCAGTGAGAGCCGCGGCGTGGACCCCCGGGTTACCTATGGTGGCGGTGGTAAGCACGAAGATGGGATTAGACCCATAATAGGAACAGAGGCGTCTCAACCTGCGTATAACCATAGCCGTATGGGATCCGAAAACGCCTCTAGTTATATGGGCTTCGTCGATTACTACATAGCGCAGTCTGCTTAAATAGTTAGACCAAAGCTGGTGGTTGGGAAGTATCCCTAGATGCAGCATGTCCGGGTTGGAGAGCACCACGTGGGCATTTCTGCGTATCCATCCCCGGATATCGCCGGGGGTATCGCCATCATAGGTTTGAGCCACTAAGTCCTTTATTCCCAGCTCGTGAAGGGAACGCAACTGGTCTTGAGCCAACGCTTTGGTGGGAAACAGATACAAAGCCCGGGAAGAAGGGTCCTGCAAGACCGCATCGATTGCCGGGATATGATAGCACATACTTTTTCCGCTGGCGGTTCCAGAAGCAATGATGACATGTTTTCCCTCTAAAATCCGGGCAATCGCTTCGGCCTGATGGGGATAGAGGGAAGAAATACCCTTCTTTTCAAGCGCTTTCACCAGCTCGGGATGTAGATCTTTAGGTAGATCGACCAGTTCAGGGAGGCGCGAATCAATCACCTCTATATGGGAGATCTGTCCCTGGTAGAACCTAGAACTCTTTAGATCGGACAAGAACTTTTGAACATCCATATTACAGTTATATGATACATCAGATGTATGACAAGACGCCGGCGGTATTTAGAGAAGAAAAAGGCCAGATCAAAATCCTTATGAAAAAAGTTCGACAAATTATTATCGATCTATCGCCTTCAATAAGGGATATGGATTCACCGCCGGACCGTGATTGGGATGGAACTCAAAATGCAGATGGGGGCAACCGCGCGCGTTGCCAGTGTCTCCTACGTATCCTATAACTGTCCCGCCGGCCACATGTCCACCAGCGGCGTAGCCCTGCAGATGCATATAATAATAGAGGTGCCCGTTATCCCCATGAAGGAATATATACAGGCCAGCATTACCTCCCGCTCTTCGCTCCACCGTCCCGCTGGTTATCGCCACACAGGGAGTGCCGTAATTGGCCATGATGTCACAGCCTTTATGGGTCCTTCCTCCAGAGCGGGGAGCTCCCCAGTCGTTACAGAAACTGTGGGGTCCCGCCACTGGGAAATATAGTCCATCTACCGGTCCCACATTCCAGTAGCCGCCTCCACCTCCTCCCCCGCTAGCCCTAAGCTGCTGCTGTACCATGGAGGCGATCTCAGAGTTGAGGCTGTTTATGATCCTCTGTTGTTCCGCAAGTTTGGCCTGAACTGCGCTTCTTTGAGAAGCCAGGCTGCTCAGCTGAGCTTTGTAATTCGCCTTTGCCTCCTCTAAGCTATTCCTTTTTGCCTTAATGTTGGATACAAGCCCTCGGGCATTGGATACCATATTGGCGTCGTACTCGCCGATCAACCGCATATAGTCGTATGAATTGAGAAATTCATCGAATGAGCTGCACTCCAGAATGACTTCCAGGGAAGTGGAATTACCTTCCTTATACATAGCCACGATACGGTTGCTCAAAATCTGCTGTAGGCGCTTGAGCTCGGCCTCCGCCACCTGCAGCTCTCTTTGATTCTTCTCGATAGAAGCCTGTAGAGAGGCAATCTGCGCTTGGGTCTGGTTAAGGGCGACGGTGAGACGGTTCAACTCATTCTGGTTCGCCTGAAGTTGTTCCTTGATTCGTTTAGCCTGTTCCTGTTTTTCGCTGAGGGTGTCTCCGAGAGTACTTCCTGAAGAAGGAATTAGAAAGAGGGAGATTAGCAACACGGAAAAAACTACGATAACGAAGGGGGCTTCAGGTCTTCGTTTCCATTTAACCATAGCCTCCACCTCCAGATTCTTAGAGCATCCACGCGTATCCTGAATATTTATTCCACCTTATTATCACGGTCTCCTTCAAACGACAACGTCATAAATTTTACATAAATATCTTCCACAGGTCAAATAACCGAAGCTGTGAAGCGGCCTCCGTAAAACCGGGTCTTTGCAGACATGAATTATCCGACAAGTAATTTCATACCGTTTTCGCCTATATTTGCCTCATCCCTAATGCATTCCTTTGAACCAAAACGATATACGTCACTCCGGATTCAAATCCTTGCCGGTGAATGTATCTCCACGTATTCACCCGTGCGTAACCAGAAAGGTTAGATTTTCACAATTTCCCATCTCTCTCAATTTGGCCTATTCCAGATAAGGTCAGCTGGTTGGATCGCTTTTATTTATTTATAGGAAAGGAGTCTCCATAGGTTTAATGCGCTGTCGGCGGCCATCTCCGTTCCCACGCCTCTTCCCCCAGCATCCGCTCCTACAAGATAAAGCCCTTCGACTGGGGTTGTGTTCTGCGGCCTTTTCTCTCCAACCTGGAAGCGGTTCTGGGCAACCCCTATGACTTCCCCGGTCATGCGACCCGATATATCGGCGATATACTTCGAATTGGTGCGAATTTTCCAAACTATATGGTTCTCAATATCCGGGAAGAGACACTTCATAGTGTATTCGATGCGATCGAGCACATCCTCGCAGATAGCGTTGGCTTGATCCAGGTTATCCAAGGAAGGCGGAACCAGTGATCCGGCAAGAACAATCTGATGACCTGGGGGAGCTAAACCAGGATCCGCCGCTGAAGGCACCGGGACAAAAATACCAGTTTGCCTCTTCGCGATATCAGGGTCTTCCATGTTGGGGAAGTAATAAATCAGATGGGGTTTCACTACCTCTGCATCAAGAGCGTATTTCACGCTAACCGCCCCAAAGGAAAGGCGGAGACTGTCCACCATCTCCAAATAATCCTGAGGAAAGTTCTCCCGCCCCGCGAGCTCAACGGTCTCCTTTACCCCCGTATTACTTATCACCAAATCCGCAGGGATGAATCCATCAGCCTCCACCCCCACAGCTTTCCCTCTATCCACCACAATCCTCTCCACCGGCCTGTCATAATATATCTCTCCTCCCATTCTCTCCAGACATTTAAGGTAGTCGATGGGTATTGCTCGCATCGCTCCTATGGGGTAAGAGAGGTTGTGGTCTCGAATCTGCGCTGAGAGGCAGAGAACGAACTCGCCGGCGGAGGCCTGCCTGGTCGCTATTACCAAGCACATGCCGGTGAAGCCCATGATCAATTTGAAAAACTGTTCATCTTGAACGAAACGGCCAACGTAGTCCTCAAGCGACACAGAATCTAGTTCTTTGAGCTCCTCTAAACTGCGAGGCCTCGTCACGTCTTCGAAGAAAGCCTTGGCGCCTTCCCAATTCTCCGGGAGCACGCCCAGTTCCTCAAATGTTCTATTCAGCTCTTTTTCATCACCCATATCCTGACTTAGAATGGTGGACTTATCCCCTACGGTAAACTTCATTCCCGGTTCGAGGGAAACGAACTTGAGATCGCCACCCACTCTCCTGCTTATCTCGCCCAGTGGGCCCTTATCTCCCCTGGATATCCAATGAACTCCAGTGTCGTAGATATATCCCTCTCTCTCGAAGCTGGCTGTCTTTCCGCCAGGGAAAGGGTTACGTTCCAAGACGATTACTTTCGCTCCATCCCTAGCTAGCAATGCGGCAATCCCAGAACCTCCCACCCCAGTGCCTATCACTACTACCCTCTTCCCAGAGATTCCCATTCCTAGGTTGCACCTCCCATATTTTAGCGCCGGTCAAAACCTCACATTCTTACAAGCTTTCTGCATTATAAGATTTTTTGATGGATAATAGAAGCCCAAGATACCTTTGGGACCGTTGCATAATCCTATGCAACGTTTTCTACTCAGCACCTTGGGCCTTCTGGGAAAATAAAGGAAATCTGCACTCTTGTATATGTTCAAACTCCGAGACATTTTAATGTTATCACCCCCTCATTGGCTGTCAATAGGATTGGGCGGAAATTTAACAAAATTGGCTTCTGATTACCAAAAATTGGCAATGAAAAACTCCTGGTAAAGCGGTTGACAATATTAATAATTACATTACGTAAAAAATATATTTATTTTCGCCGTTCTAACCCCGGTCGAAATGAAATATTCGAAATTGGACTCGCCAAATTTTTTCATCCCGTCCTGCCTCTCTAAGGCGTTTGTGATTTTTATGACATATTTGAATTAAACAGTGCTCTACCACGTTCTTAAGAAGAATCGCTATTCGAAATACGATTGATTACGGTGGTTAACTTTAGGCATCCTATAATTCCCATGTTGAAAACATTTGGAAAACCCATCATGCACTTTCATTACCGAACGCAAAGGAAATTCCAACTGCCGCCCAAAGCAAGTTATGCCAATTATGTCAATCTAAGAAAAGAAATTCCTCGCTGAAATATATGAAAAACGCTATACGCTACGGGTCGAAGTGGAGATCGACCTTGCGATAAGCGGAATTAGTGGATGGTATTAATTGCGGAAGCAAATATTGCAATGTCTCCGAATATATAAGATTATTTATGGATAAATAAGGATTGTTATAAAGGAGCTGGTTTACATGGTCGCATGGAATGTGAAGGGCTGTATAATTCCCATAATCACTCCTTTCGATGACAGGGGAGAGATAGACGAACCAGCGTTAAGGAAACTGGTCAACTATCTGATCGAGGAACAAGCCGCCGATGGTATCATTCCCTGTGGAACTACTGGGGAATCCCCCACCTTAAGCCATGAAGAACACCATAGAGTTATCGAAATTGTCCATGATGAAGTCGCGGGGAGGGTCCCGGTCATCGCGGGGACAGGCTCCAACTGCACCAGGGAAGCCATTGAGATGACCCAAGCCGCGGAAAAGGTGGGAGTAGCGGCGAGCTTACAGGTTGGACCTTACTACAATCGACCCAGCCAGGAGGGGCTCTATCAGCATTTCAAAGCCATAGCGGAGTCCACCTCCCTGCCTTTAATTCTTTACAACATTCCGGCAAGAACTGGGAGGAATATCGAGCCGGAGACGGTGATCAGACTAGCTGAAATCGACAATATAGTAGGCATCAAGGAAGCCTCTGGAAATATTCTTTCGGCCGGCACCATTATCAAAGGGACCCGGGAGAAAGGACTTGACTTTCATGTCTACTCTGGAGAGGACGCAGTTACCTTCATGATTCTATGTCTGGGGGGTAGTGGCTGCATCGCGGCGGTCGGACATGTTCTGGGCAAGGAGTTTTCCCAGATGTGCCGGCTGGTATGGGAGGGAAAGGTGGAAGAGGCAAGGGAGATTCATTACCGGGTACTGCCGTTGGTAGAGGCGCTCTTCTGCGAACCCAACCCGACCGCCATAAAGCAAGCGTTGAAGTGGATGGGTCAACCTGCTGGTACTCTGCGTCTTCCCTTAACCCAACTCTCCCCTAATGGTATGCAAATATTACGCACCGCCATGGTCAGATTGGGCAAAGCCGCTGAGGCGGACTGCGTATGAACCCCACCGGGTTAGGAAAAGGCTCCCCTCATACAACGCCAAAGGCCGAAGGGCAGATCATATCAAACATATGAAAATTGCCCATCAAGCCTTAAAATGGATGTAGAAGACCGTTTGACCATGTCGTAGCGTTACAAACCGAATAAAATGAGGTGAGAAAGACAATGTGCAGGGAAGGCGTGGACCTTATGACAATCAAGATATCTCTTAAGCATACGGCGGACAGGCTCATAAAAGAAGAGGAACATCTCCGACATTGGGCTGCTCTAACCGCCAATATCAACCTGGAAAGCGTAGCGGAAAAGTTACGTCAAAGCCACCACGGAATCGAGGGAATTGTAGGAAAGATCCAATCCGCCATCGATGAACTGGTTGAGTTGCAAACTCACGGTCACCTTCACCACCACAGCGAGGGTGGTGGTGTAACCATTACCCCGGTCTAACTTTTTTATTTTCTGAGTGAAATATCCATGGCAAGGATTCTCATAATAGAAGATGAGGAGAAGATTAGAAACATCCTTGCCATTTCTTTGGGCCTTGAGGGTCATGATGTGGAAACCTCGCCAAACGGGGAGGAAGGGCTAAGAAAGATGGGCTCCTTCGCCCCCCAGATTCTGGTTCTGGATTATAAACTCCCCGATTATGAGGGAAGCGAACTTCTCTCCGAGATAAGGCACTTTTATAAAAGACGAAATCTTCCAACCATCCCTATAATACTTCTAACGGGATTGGATAAAGATGAACTAGAATTAGGAGAAGAATATTTCCAAGAGGTCTATTTTGTCCCTAAGCCTTTCGAGAACCAAGCTCTCGTCGAGCTCATAAGAAAAATTTTATCCTAACAGTTCAACGCTTACATCAGCCTCAAGGAATTAAACGAAAGCCCTTATTCTAGCCGATAGAGTAGGCATCATCTGAAATTTAGAGATGCGCTTGAAGGGAAACGCTTCAAGCGGACACGAGGCGATTTATCTTCCTCGCTATACCATTGCGTAGTTCCAATTATCCCCCCGCCAAAGGTGGAAAAAAGGAGATAACATCTCCTTCCTTTAGCCTCGTCCTTTTGCCCCTCAAATGGGCGATGTTTCTTCCATTTACCAGGATAGTGCAGTAAGCCATCTCACTTCTTATCTCGGGGCCATACTTCCTGTAGATCTCCTCAAGCACTTCCTGGACGTTGGAGGCTTCCGTTTTAAATCCCTTTTCGCCAGCAACCTTCCTAATGGTCGCAAATAGTTTTACCTCGACCATGGCCTCAAATGTATCATTCGTATCCTCCTCTGGCGACCTCAAACGACGGCAAGAGGTACTTGGTTAACTCACTGAATCTATCTTTCTATCTTCAATCTTTTAAGGGTCTTATCGGTAGGGCGACCTTCCTGGTCCCACCCTCTTATCTTGTAATAAGTGGGGAGCATCTCCGCGAGACGAACCCGTGAATTTGGCTCCTCCGATCTCTGAAGCTCCTCCGTCAATCTCTCGGGAAGCGAGTCGTCCTTAGCGGCAAATCCCTCCCTGACATTGAAGAGCTTGTCTATGTTGTAAGATCTCTGACCTAACTCAATGAACTTGCCCATGGTGAAATTGGTTCCGGTGCACTGCGCATGGGCTTTTACCTGGGGAAACATCATAAAAGGAGGTTTTACGGGAATAGTCCAGGAGGGCATGGAAAGGGATTTACCCAATAAATTCCCGCTATACAAAAACCCTAGGCTCAACATCTTAGCCACCAAAGCCGAACGAGCATTGAGCTCCAGCAGTTTAGGCATAAGCATGGTGAAAATGGTGAAGTTACAACATCCCAGAGTGCTTACGGCTTCCAGCATGGTCTGATTCATCACCACTAAGCCTGGCTTTCCCCTGGTGGTCAAAGGGTCAACAGTAATGGGGCCGTTCGCCTCTAAATACACCACATAACCTCCTTGGAGGTGACATCCGCCGCGACAAGATACTGCATAGCCCAGGCCATGTCCCACTGCTCCCCGGGGCTCATAAGAAGGTATCTCCAAACCTTTGGAGTGAATGGCGAATTCTTTCCCCCCGTACTTCTGGGAAAGGAACCTTACCCCTTCAGCCATATCCTCGCCCAGACCTCTGCGATACGCAATGTCTTCGATAGCTTGGGGGATGTTATCTATCTTCCCGAAGGCGAGTTCAGTCTTGAGGAGCCCCTTCTCTCCGGCTTCCATAACAAAACCAAGAACGTTTCCCAAGCTGATAGTGTCCAAGCCCAGCAGATCGGCCTGATAGTTGAACTCGCAAATTGCCTTGAGGTCTGAGTTCAAAATGTTGGGGCCCAGCATGCCCAACGTCTCATATTCCGGGCCCTTTACTTTCTTCCCTTGAACCTCCACCTGCCGGCCACAAGCGATCACACAACCGTAGCATGCGGTGTTCTTGACCAGATATTTTTCCGCCAGAGACTCCCCGCTGACCTTTTCGGTCTCTTCCCAAGTGCCATATTTAAAATTTCTGGTGGGCATGGTGAAGGTAGCATTGCATATATTAATAAAGGACGCGGTACCGTAACTAGGTAACTGCTGACTGGTGGCAGGATGAGCCTTGAGCACCTCCCGCCATGCCTTGCAGGTCTCGCGATAGGCTTCTTCATCGGGGATATAGGGCTTCATCTTCCCTCCAGCGATCACCGCTTTAAGGTTTTTACTCCCCATTACCGCTCCTACACCTGCTCTTCCGTTTACCCGCTCCTGCGAGACTATGCAAGCGAACTTGACTAAATTTTCGCCAGCCGGTCCAATCACCAATTTGCCCATTTCTTTAGGTAGCTTCTCCTGGGTCTCATGGGTATCCAAACCCCACAGCTCCTTGGCATCCTCGATTGACACCTCATCCTCGGTAATTTTTAAATAAACCGGCTTGGGAGCCTTTCCCCTGACAATCAAAGCGTCGTATCCCGCTCTCTTCAGATGTACGCCAAAGTTGCCCCCGCTGTTGGAGTTAACTATGGCCCCCGTTAAAGGAGATTTAGTGGTGATATTAACCCTATTAGTGCTGGGGGCTCCCGTTCCCGTCATGGGAGCGGTGGTAACGATCATGATGTTATCCGGGCTCAACGGATCCACCCCCGGAGGGAGCAGGTCGTATAAAAGGCGAGTTCCCAACCCTTTGTTGCCCACATAAAGCTCCCTGATCCTTCTGGAAACCGGATACAGCCTTCTCTCACCGTTGCTGAGATTAACCTCTAATACTCTTCCCATATAGCCGCCTAACATCTCATCCTCCTTCCCTTGTTTATCCGGTTGGTAGTTTGTCGCTTTCTACTTAAATTACCCTGTGTGCCATCGTCGCGAATACCCCCTAATTTCTTAAGTATTATAACCTTTTTTTCGAAAAATATATAAACACCTATGCAACGTAAACAAGAGATGGATGGGAGTGATATCGTACCTTATTATCTAGGTCCAATCTGAGTAGATAATCCAAAGAAATACATAGGATAAAATATTTCTAATCTGTTAGGAATTAAAAAAGAACTGTTATTTAAGCGGCGCCAAGCTGGGGAAGTGCGCGGCATTAGGAAGTAGATGACCGATTTTAGTAGAATAATAGTAAAGGCGAGTGAAGGGGAGCGCGCTCGAATAGTGGTCCCGCTATGGCTTGCTGGAGGGAATAACGGCCCCTTGTCATTTTTATAAGTGGCAAAATTATGACCTTCTGAGGAGGAGCATTGGAATTCAGGCAGCGCATGCTGTTCATCAGCAGAACGACACGGGCTTTGGCTTGGTTTTATATATTCATTGAATATTGGTTCGTTCGCCAAAACCTCAACAACAAGGCCTTGGCGCCCCTGGTATTAATAGGGACGCTATTTTTTATCTCGACACAAATTTACCTGAACCGCATCCCGGAGGAACGATTCCACAAACCTCTGCGGATCATCACGCTAGGGGAGATCGCACTTATCTGCGCGTTTATCTACTTTACCCCTCTGAAAACGGAATCGAGCACGATCCCCGGGCTCCCCTATCTCTTCTTCCTTCCCTGTTTTACCATGGCGCTATGGTACGGGGTAAAAGAAGGAATGGTCTACACACTAATCTCCATCGTCTCCTACGCTACCATTATGTTCGCTTCTAACAGAATAGGCACTCAGAATCCAGGAGAGCAGCTGATAGCCCCCATGTCCATAACCTTCCTGATCACCTGGATTTCGGGTTTTATGGCGGAGACTCGCGAATATGAACGCAGGGAGAGAAGAAGGAGAACTGTGGAGCTTACCACCCTTTCCGGCTTCGCCACCCTATTCGACTCCACCCTGAAGGAAAAGCACGTATATAAAAGCCTGGTGGACGCGGTATCCCGCACCATCACCTGCGACGTGGTGACAGTTTTCGCCTTTGAGCCAGGGGGCGAATACCTGAGCGTCGCCTCTTCCTACAATATGAACGAACTGGAGGCTTCGATTCGCATCCCCCGCGATTACGGACTGGTAGGCCTGGTTCTTGAAAGTGGAGAAGCAAAGATGATCGAAGACACCGATCTGGAGCCGAGGTTCCGCCAAATGTTGGAGACCCGTCGCATCAGATCCGCCATATACGCTCCTATTAAATGGAGGGACGAAGCCTACGGGGTGATAACCGTGGGCAGCGTGATAAGAAACAACTTCAACCACTTCGATCTTAACCTTCTAAACTCCCTCGCTGTGCAAGCCGCCGTGGCTATCCACAACGCGCGCCTTTACGCAGACCTGGAAGATCGTATTGGAGAGCTCCACGCCATCTTCGAGATAGATAAGGCTATCACTTCAGCCATCGAGTTGGAGACGGTGTTACAACAGATCGTTCAGATGAGCATCGGGCTTTTCGACGCCAAGATTTCCTCGCTGATGCTCTACGATGAGGAAAGCCAGGAACTAGTTATCGCGGCGGCACATGGTCTCTCCGAGGAATATATTAAGAAGGGCAATATCAAATATGGGGAAAGCATCGCTGGGAGGGTAATAAAGGAAGGGAGGCCTATAGCGGTATACGACCTTGCCAGTGACCCCCGTCATATATACGCAGATTACGTGAAGAAGGAAGGGCTCTGCTCATTGCTATCCGTGCCCCTGAGCCTGAAAGACAGAATTATCGGAGTGCTTAATATCTACACTGACGAGCCCCATATGTTCACAACACATGAGATAAACCTTTTCACCAGTTTGGCCAGCCAGGCAGCCATAGCCATCGAGAACGCCCGACTCTTCGAAAGCCTGGAGGAAATCTACCTAGATGTCATCACCGCACTTGCGTCCGCCATCGACGCCAGAGATCCATACACCCATGGTCATTCCCACCGCGTAAACGAGTACGCGATCATGATCGCCGAGGAAATGGGTATGTCCGCTAGCGAGATAGACATCATTCGCAATGCCAGCATCCTACATGACGTGGGAAAGATCGGCATTAGAGAAGAGATTCTGAAAAAACCAGGGAGACTTACGGAAGACGAAAAACTGGAGATGCAGTATCATCCCTATATCGGCACCAAGATTCTTCAGTCGGTAAAACTCCTGGAACCAGTGTTGCCTCTTGTCTATTATCACCAAGAAAGATATGACGGCAGTGGGTACCCTGAGGGCCTGAAGGGTGAAGAAATTCCGCTGGGAGCGCGAATCATAGCCGTTTGCGACGCCTTCGAGGCCATGACCTCAGATCGACCCTATAGGAAAGCCTTGCATCCCGCGGAAGCCATAGAGGAGTTAAAGAGAGAATCAGGCCACCAGTTCGATCCCAAGATCGTAGAGGTCTTCATAAGTTTAGTGGAAAAAGGCGCGATCGACCTCGAATCTATTTATCGGCAACAAAGGCAGGCGGCGGAAGAACTTTCCAAGGACGCCACTCTGAATATCTAAGTTATTTTCTGTTACGTATATCCAATTCGATGGGGAATAATTTTCATCTTGAGCAGGCTCAACCTTGCCGAGGGCTTCGTTTTCAAATCTCTTTTCTCCCTCATCCAGATTAAAATGATTCACTTGGACAAAAAGGTGATGTAGCATGAGGAGGGCGTGTCCTCCGGTTTTTTGATATGGCTACAAGACATTTACAAGGATGTGCAAATGCTTTGACAATATTAAATCGCTATGCGGGCGAAGAAACCCACTAGGTGCCAAAATGGAATTTTCTCGGTAATGAGCTTATAATAAGCGGCGTAAGAATGATAATAGCTTCACGGTTACTCTTCATCTATCATTCCCGACTCCTCCGCTAAGTCCCTGCGGTATTCTTCTTCTTTCCTGGCTCGGAGGATCCTGGGGAAGACGGTGACCACCAAGCTGCCTAAAATGATAACCAGGAGAATGAAAAACAGTCGCTTAGAACTGGCGAATTCCAAAGTTAAAGCGATGCCTGTGAGCAGAGCGGTCCATAGATAGATGAGCAGCACCGCTTGTTTCTGGGAGTGGCCCAGAAAAAGTAGGCGATGATGGATATGTTCTTTATCGGCGTGGTGTATAGGCCGGTGTAGCCTAACACGTCTAAATATGGCTAGTATAGTGTCGACTATGGGGATAGCGAATATTATCAGAGGAGGAAACAGAGTCGCCACTGCCGCCCTCTTTAAGATGCCCTGGATAGAAATGGCTCCAAGGATAAAGCCGAGGAACATCGATCCCGCATCCCCCATGAAAATGCTCGCGGGGTTGAAGTTGAAAAAAAGAAAACCCAAGGTGGCGCCGCCAATGGCGGCGGAGACGACCATCGCCTGGAGAATACTCTGGTCACCTCCTACCTGCTTGCCGTAGATAAAAAAAGCGGCAGCCGAGATAAAGGTTACCCCTGCGGCTAGCCCGTCCAGTCCGTCTATAAGATTGATGAAGTTAATGAAAGCTACCATCCAGATTAGCGTGAGAAGAATCGAGGCTATGGGGCTTCCGCTTAGGTCAATCACGTTTCCTCGGATAAAAGATATGCTATTTATTTGAACGCCGAAAGAAATCATCACCAAGACCGCGATAATCTGACCCACCAATTTACTCAATGCTGACAGATCACGGATATCGTCGGCTACTCCTACCAGCAGGATGAGCAAGGAGGATATAAGTATGCCAAAAAAATCCAGAGAGGAGAGAGCCTCCCGCATACCTCTGGGAAAGTGGTTGGTAGAGACCACGCTTATCACTACCTTGCAAATGAAGAGAGAGAGGATTATGGCGATGAATATGGCGACACCCCCCAAAGAGGGAGTGGGTTCCTCGTGAATCTTTCGATCGTGGGGCATGACGATAACGCCAAGCCGTTTTGCCAAATACCTAACCAGGGGGGTGAAAATCAGAGTGAAAATTAAAGCACTGCCAAACACCAAGATATACGGCAGCAATTGCAACTCCTTCCCGATTCGAGCTTCCCCATTAACCCTCTATATTCGGTAAAGTTATATTTTCTTATTATAAAAAACGTGGAAATATCTCCGCCCCCCTCCTATCCGGCAATTTCGTTTTTCACCCGCTCCATGATTAAGCCGGATTCTTTAACCAAATCTTCCGCCAGTTCATCGGGATAACCTTCTATAAAAACAACCCTCTTAATACCGGCATTGATGATCATCTTTGTACATAAAGCGCACGGCCTATGAGTGCAGTAAAGAGTGCCGCCCTCCAAGGCCACCCCGTAGAGCGCCGCCTGAATAATGGCGTTCTGCTCCGCATGCAAACCTCTGCACAGCTCGTGTCTCTCACCCGAGGGAATACCTTCAGACTGGCGAAGACATCCAACTTCTTCACAGTGGCGAATTCCGCTGGGAGCACCATTATAACCAGTGGAAACTATCCTTTTGCCCAATACCACAACACATCCCACATTTCTCCTCATGCAAGTGGAACGGGAAGCCACCTGGCGGGCGATGGACATAAAATAGCTATCCCAATCTGGCCTTTTGCTCATTCCCCCGCCCCCCAATCACAATGATAAGTAACCCGTAGAGAAGCGGTAATTTCTTTACCCCCATCTCCGCTTCTTCGATTCCCGCTTATTTCGTAAGTATTTCATAAGTAAAAGAAGAAAGAGCATCTTATAAATCCGGATAGAGCGGGAATCCTTCTAAAAAGTCTTCCACCTTCCGCCTTAAACTGTCCAGTACCCTCTGTTCGCCGAGGTTATCTATAGCTTCGCTAATAAAGTCGGCTATAGTTATCATATCTGCTTCCTTCATGCCCCTAGTGGTTACAGCCGGCGTTCCCAGCCTCAACCCGCTGGTCACAGCAGGTGGCTTATCATCGAAGGGTATCTCATTTTTATTGGTGGTGATGCCCACCTTATCCAAAGTATTCTGCACCTCTAAACCAGTAAGTCCTCGTGGGCGAAGATCCAGAAGTATCAGATGGGTCTCGGTACCTCCGGAGAATAACTTGAAGCCCCGTTCTTCCAGAGCGGAAGCGAGCGCCTGGGCGTTGCTTAATACCTGTCTCTGATAAGCCTTGAACTCATCGCTCATTGCCTCCTTCAAAGCCACCGCTTTGGCTGCAATGATATGCATAAGCGGTCCTCCCTGGATTCCTGGGAAGACGGCATGGTCGACTTCATGGGCATATTGTTTCCGGCAAAGAATCATGCCTCCTCGGGGACCTCGCAGGGTTTTATGGGTGGTGGTTGTTACAAAATCCGCATGGGGCACTGGATCGCTGTGCACCCCCGCCGCGACTAATCCAGCGAAGTGAGCCATATCTACCACAAGATAGGCCCCAACCTCATCCGCCACTCTTTTGAAAAAGAGAAAGTCTATATCGCGAGGGTATGCGCTGGCTCCGGCTATAATCAGTTTGGGCTTGTGAGCATGGGCAATCCTTGCCATCTCCTCGTAGTCAATACGCTCTGTCTCTCGGTTTACCCCATAATAAAAAGCTTTGTATATTGTGCCGGAAAAGCTCACTTTCGCCCCATGGGTGAGATGGCCTCCGTGAGCCATATCCATACCCAGGATGACATCACCCGGCTCCAGAGTGGCATAATATACCGCCATATTGGCCTGGGCTCCAGCATGAGGCTGCACGTTTGCGTGTTCCGCCCCAAAAAGAGCCTTTGCTCTCTCTATGGCCAGCTCCTCCGCCACATCTACCCATTCGCATCCTCCATAATACCTTCGACCCGGATAGCCTTCAGCGTACTTGTTAGTTAATACGGATGCTGCGACCTGCAGAACCGCCAGTGAGGGGAAATTTTCCGAGGCGATAAGCTCTATCTTCTTCCTCTCTCTCTCAAGTTCCTTGCGGATAACTTGAGCTATCTCTGGATCCACTCTTTCAACCGCGTCATAGTAACCCATTTCGAGCTCCCTTAAAGGACTAATTCCAAATCCGTTATTGTTCTCGCTCCATAGAGGTGATAAGCTCTATCCTCCTCACGTGTCTGCCCTCTTCGAAATCGGTTTCCAGCCACACATTCACGATTTCAAGCGCCAACCCCTCGCCAATTACCCTCGCTCCTATACAGAGGATGTTTGCGTCGTTATGTAGCCTGCTATAACGCGCGGTATAGATATCGTTGCACACCGCCGCCCTAATTCCCTTCACTTTATTCGCGGCGATAGCCATACCGTTACCAGTGGCGCAAATCAGTATACCCCGCTCGACCCTCCCCTCCACCAGTTCCCGGCACACCTGGCTTGCGAAAATAGGGTAATCGCAGGAACCATCGGTGAAAGTGCCCATATCTTTTAGCTCATGTCCTTGATCCGCAAGGTATTGAGAGATGGTTTTTTTCAAATGGAAACCAGCATGATCGGAACCGATCGCAATCTTCATCGCTGTTCCTCCGCTTCGCCGAACAATATATACATCAAATCTATCACCGCTGAGTTGATCTCCTCAGCCACGGTAAGGTAGGTCTCTAGAGTTCCTCCGATAGGGTCAATTATATCAGAGGAGGCGTTACCCATAACTCTAAAATCGCCCTCGACACCTAGGTCTTTTAAAAGGAACTCTTTGACACTGCTTAACCGCGAAAACAATTCTTCCTCTTCTTTCGGAGACTCCAACCCCAGATTACCCATTATTTCCTTCTTCATTGAGGCAACGTACTTTAGAGGAAAAACCTTACTCATATTTCCGGCGGCAATTCTTTCGATAGAAAGAACGTGCTCCCGCGCCATCGCCAGCACCAGATCCGCCTTCTCAAGCATGTTGCTGGTGAGCGCGTGAGCACGATGATTGCTTATGTCAATACCCCATAGATCCATGGTCTGAACGGCGCTCTCCGTGACCCGGTTGCCCTCGATGGCCGCAGTTCCAGCGGAATGCACTTTTACCAGAGGAAAGAGATGGGGATACCCCTTTATCAGCCTCTCCTCGAATATCGCCTCCGCCATGGGGCTTCTACAGATATTACCCGTGCAAACGAACAGAATATCCAGTTCCCTCTCCTTTGATATTATGTCCCTTCATCTCACTTGCCTTTTCAAGTGACTAACGATATTGTGAAAATCATCCCATTCATTATCCTCAGGACACCGATCAAGCAATGATTATCATAAGCCATAAAAGCTTCCTTCAATTCTCGGTTTTATCCTCGATCTCACGGTGGAAACTTGGGTGCAGGTTGTCTAAACCTTTACCTGCCTGAACACTTACTGAAATGGTCAGTCAAGTTATGGATAGCCCTCCTCTCGGGTGGACAAAGCTATCCCCAGCGCTTCCTCTAAATCCTTTCCGCTGATGCTCCCTTCTCGCAATAATCCCAATCCCTCCCTTTCAATCCTGATAATGGATGAGGGAATTCCTGTCAAGCCAACATCTCCTTTGACCGCAATATCCACATTACGCAGAATCACCTCTGGAATTTCCTTAAAAGAGCCAGGGCTTTTCCCCCCGCTCAAATTGGCGCTGGTCACCGCGAGTGGGCCTACTCTTTTTAACACGGCCAAAATTAACGAATGGCCAGGCACCCTTATCCCCAGGGAATCCCGGTTGGGCGCCAAAACGTGCGCCCATTCGACCTCACTTTTTCGCGCCACCACAGTTAAAGGGCCTGGCCAGAAGGCGGATAGCCTCTCTAGCATCCATCTGTTTTCCTCATCCACTAAAGCCCTAGCTTCCTCTAAAGTTCCCACCATCACCACTATGGCCTTGGTGGCATCCCTTCCTTTGACCTGGAATATTCTCTCAACAGAAGAGCTATGATATACGGAAGCGGCAAGACCATAAACCGTGTCCGTAGGCAGGATGACTAACCCTCCCCGCTCCAGCGTGTTGGCAACCTCATCCGCTACCTCATCCAAAAGGTCTTGGGTAAAATTAATTATTTTCGCCATGTAAATCTTAATTTAGCTTTTTACTGCTTAAGTCCTGCAAGACGGTATAGCCTTTCGTTATCGACGTAGACATCGATAAGTTCGCTAATCCTCTCGATCTTTTTAGGCTCGTGGGAACGGGCAGTTCTGATTATGATCTCCGCCTTCTCCGCCGCAGTCAGGGTATCGTCCGGCACCAGAATTACCGGAACACCCATCTCCTCCGCCTTCCCCAAGATGATTGGAGAGGGATAGAGACTCCCCGACAGCACCAAGCAGGAAGCATTCGCCTCCAGGGCTGCTAGTTGTATGTCAGACCGATCTCCGCCCGTCACCACGCACTGATTTTTTCTCTTGCGGAAGAAGGAGAGGGCGTGCTCCTGGCTCATGGCACCCACCATTACCCCCTCCACCAACCTACCCAGATGGGCCTCACCGCATAAAAGCTCCCCCTTCATCCCATTAACCAGCTCCTCTATGCTCACTGATTTGAGCAGCTGGTCTTCCGGGATAATTCCCAACAAAGGAATATCTCTGTTCTCCAGATAGGGTTTCATTGACTCCTCGAGGAAGCTATGCCGCAGCGGAGGAACGATGTTGTACATCGCCCCAATCATTCTCTCCCCAAAGATGTGCTTGGCTAAAAGGATGTTATCCGCCAGTAAAGCGTCGTCATACCGCTCCACCAGGACCACCTGGGCATCCAGCTCCTGAGCGATTCTATAAACGGATATGCCTAGGGACTCCCCTTGACGAGAATTCATGGGCGCCTGTAATATAACTACATCCTTTCCTTCGGCTATGCGTTTAAACGAACTCTTTATTCTGGACAGATAGTCCCTCCCTTTGCCAGATAAGACTTCGCGCACCAAATGAGGCGTGAGCACTATGGGACATACATCCTCGAGGGCATCTTCCAACTCTAAATGCTTCCAAATGAAAAAGGCGTCACCGTCGGTTACTTTATCGCCCTCTCTGAAATAATTGTTTCCCAAGGGTTTCATGTATCCCAACTTGCGACCTTCATTTTTTAAACGGAGAGAGAAGCCAATACAAAGAGTATGTATTCCCGAAAATCCGACCTCCGATGCGAAATATAGAATCTTCATCCCGCTCACTCTCCTAACACTATTCTCGCGTCAGCAGCAATACAGCCCTCCCCCAACCCATAAACCCTCAATGGGTTGATATCCAACTCTTGAATGTAGGGAAAATCCATCACCATCTGGGATACCCTCATGATCACCTCGACCACCGCGCCGATATCCGAGGGTCTCTCGCCCCGCACCCCTCTCAACAACCAATAGGACTTAAGTTCTCTAAGCATTAAGTCAGCCTCCCTATTCCCAACTGGAGCTAGCCGAAAGCTTATATCCTTCAGAGCCTCCACGTATATTCCACCTAATCCAGTCATAATAAGAGGTCCGAACTGAGGATCCCTGTTCATTCCCACGATCAATTCCTTGGAATCAGGAAGCATCTCCTGCACCGCGACTCCCCAGATTTGCGCGCCAGGCATATACCTTCTCGCGTTAGCGGTAATCTGCTCATAAGCGGAGATCAACTCGTCGGTGTTCCTGAGATTAATCATGACTCCTCCGACATCGGTTTTATGAAGTATCTGGGGTGAGGCGATTTTAGCCACCAACGGGTACCCTATCTCCCTTCCAGCCCTCACGCACTCTTCCAGGTTGGTTGCCAATTTGGTTCTTGCCACTCGGATGCCATATTCTCTGAGAACCTCCCTGGCCTCCAAATCCCCTAGTTGAAATCTCCTCTCATCCATCACTCGGCTGAAAATCTTTTCCACTTCCTCCCTTTTTACATCGAAAAGGGTTATGGTATCCTCCTCTCGTCGGATGAATTCTCCGTAATCCACCATGGCTCTCAAGGTGCGCACCGCCTCTTCTGGGAAGCGATAATTTGGAATATTGGCTAGGCGCAGAATATCCTCGGCTTTTTCTGCCTCCTTCCCTCCCATGAAGACTCCGAGAACGGTCTTCTTACTTTTCGCTACTGCCTCCCCTATCACCCGGGCGGTCTCATCTATCTGGGTCACCGCCTGAGGAGTAAGTATACATATGATGGCATCCACTTTCCTGTCTTCCAACAGGGCATCCATAGCTATTCGGTAACGATCCGCCTTGGCGTCGCCGAGAACGTCCACCGGGTTATAGACATTGGAGGCCGGTGGAAGGCTTTTCTTCAATTTCCCGACAGTTTTCTCCTCCAAGGTAGCCAAGGACAAGCCGCTTCGCTCTAAAGCGTCCGCAGTGATGATTCCTGGTCCCCCAGCATTGGTTAAGATCGCCGTGCGGGGTCCCTTGGGGACCGGTTGACGAGCAAATCCTTTGGATATCTGCAGCAGTTCCTCAACTGTTTCCGCCCTGATTATCCCGGTTTTTCGAAAAGAAGCCTTGTAAGCGTTTTCCGATCCCGCTAGGGTTCCTGTATGGGAAGAGACCGCCTTCGCCCCCGCCTGGGTGGTGCCTGCTTTAAAAACCACGATGGGCTTTTTTTTCGCCACTTCATGAGCCTTCTTCAGGAATTGGTCACCTCTATTTATCCCTTCCAGATAGACCGAGATTACTTTGGTGTTCCTGTCATTTTTCAAAGCCTGAAAGAGGTCCGCCTCATCGACGTCCATCTTGTTGCCCATGCTTACGAATTTGGAAAACCCTACTTTGTTCTCTCTGGACCAGCCTAGAGTTGCGGTGCACAGCGCACCCGACTGGGAAAGAAAGGCGATGTGACCTGTGCTAGGAGAGACTGAGGCGAAGCTGGCATTGAGAGGCGTGGCGGTATCTATCAATCCCAGGCAGTTGGGACCAAGCACCCTTATGCGGTATCTCTCAGCTATACTGGCTATTTCTTTCTCAAGACGATAGCCCTCCTTGCCCGATTCCTTGAAGCCAGCGGATATAATTATAGCCGCTTTCACCCTCTTTTTCCCGCATTCTTCCAATACTTGGGGAACGCAAGGGGCAGGAATTATTATCACTGCCAAATCGGGGGTATCGGGGATATCTAGAACCGAAGCGAAGGTATGGATGCTAAATATCTTCTTATGTCTTGGGTTGACTGGATATATTTTTCCTGTATATCCAGATTTGATAAGATTTTCCAGAACGACCCTGCCCACCTTTCCCGATTTTTGGGTAGCGCCTATTACCGCCACCGACTGTGGTCGGAAAAAATTTTTCACCTTTGGCTCCTCGCTCTATCCAGGCTTATGGAATGGTAAAATTGTATCATGGCCATTAAACCCATCTTCAACATAGAGATGTCTAACCAATTACAATCACTTTATCCATTATTATAAGATAAGGCGCGCGTATAAGCTTCTCTTCACTTCTCCATAAAATCATATGATTACAAACAAAAGGGCATGCAGAAAAGATAAGTTGGAAATAAATGAGGGGCGATCCATTCTATCAATCTGACTCTTCGTTTATCTTGGGCTTGGGATAAATCATGGGCCATCGTCTTTTAGTAAAAACATAAGCATCTGCTTTTGTGCGTCGACTTTGCCTTTTTACTCAGAAGCGTAATTTGGTAATAGTCAACGGTAATCCATTCTAGTGCCATAAATCTTTAATAACAGTAAAAATAATGTTTATACGCATCAAAATAGGGTTATATACTTAGTAATATTATGGGATATTGCTAACACCTTCTAACAAATCACCCCCGAAAGGACCAAGGAGGAAATCTTATGGGCATGTTTAAAAAGTTTAAAAGGTCAATGGAAGAAGCCGCGAGCGTCACAAAAGACCTGAGTGGGAGAACCGTGGTAGATTTCGAGACGGATAAGAATGTATGGGAGATCACCGACGCTTGGGCGGCACAGTACGGTTGCCAACCAAAGGAGCAAAGCGATACCCACCGCTTATACAAGATCGACACCGGGATGGAACTTTACCTCGGGGTTGAAATCGACCGCACCGAGTCTGGCTACAGGATGCAGGGGTGGATGGAGCCACCACAGGTTGGCAATGTATCGACGGGATTTATGAAGATGGCGGGGTTGCCAGGTGGTTTAATCCCCAAAGAGATGAGGTTGGATGCTGCAGCCGCAGTTCCCGGAGGAATGGTATTGGGCAACACACCAGGGGTAATATTCAATCAACTCCTCCATACACTCGGAGTGGAGCAGCAAATTCAAGCGCTTTCTCCGCCATTTCAGCCGCCTCAGATGTAAAAGAGGCCTCAGGATTCACTATAACTGGGCATAGAATGCTACTAGAATAATCGATAGTCATATGGAGATTGACGTCTAAGCGTTTTCGCAGTGGTAGAAACTGTCTTCGCAATCATTAATGATTTATTTTAGTGCTTGATTTCGCTTCCTGACCACTGTCATGATTGTTTTTCCTGGTTTGGTTCACACTATGCCGTCAAATAGATTTAACTTTTTAAGATTAAAGTACTGGAATACACAACTATTTTCTATATCTATATGGGTTTTCACACCCTGAGAATGAGGCGTATTTTTATTTACATAAGAGAACCTCAACACTGCCCGACATACTCTAAATTCGCAAGAGGAGTGGCTTGATAATGATTGTTACAAGCGTGGCAACAACTGAACGGATACGGTTTTACAAGTTTCGCTCAATGTCGCTGATTATGACTATCCTCGCACCTCTTATCTGCGGAAACCTTATGGCTTTGATCATGCTACTGGTGGCCATCTCGCAGGGCAGATCGTGGTTATTCACCGCAATTGACGATCTCAACCGCCCTTTAGCTATACTCTCAGCAGTAGTAATGCTTTTGTTTTTGTTTTGGCTCTCCGCCAACAAAGTACGGTCAAAAATTCGTCGCAACTTGAAGGACCTTTATCGCGAAAAAAGCTACGATCAAGCCGCATATGAATCATTCGATAATGCCCTTATGACTGTCAGCATAGGCTTAGGGATTAGCAAGCCACCGCTCGACGTTTTGGGCATCCCCACCGTCAACAGCATAACTTTCCGCGAATCGAAGAGGCCTCATGTTGGAATAACCGCAGAGGCGCTACGTGCCGGGTTCTCCCGATTCGAGAAGGAAGCGTTGATGGCCCATGAGGTCGCGCATATAGCCCTAGGGGATTATTTTTTAGCCTCAAGGAGCGCCGCATTTGAGTATGCGGGCTACGGGTGTGGACTGCTTCTGCTGCTCCAGGCGGTCTTACTGCTTATCGCCGTGAATGTCTACTTGCCCTTGTTCCTGTTACCCCTTTTCTTGCCGCTCATGGTGGTGCTTGCTGATAAGAAATTGATTGGAAAAAAAAGAGACCTCTATCGTTGTAACGATCTTTTAACTGACACCATAGCGGCTAAACTAGTCTCAGATCCCGGATGCCTGAAAAATATCATTGAAAAGTTATGGACTTTTTCCGAAACCACTAGCGCCGTTATCCCCAAAACCGCGCACTTCCAAGAGTATCTTTTTTTACGCAGGCCCCTTGCATCCGGGCCGATAAAGATGGTCACCTATAAAGACTCGTCTTCCGGAAAAGAGGGAAACAATTTCAAAAAGGGAATGAGCAAGGTCACGAAAATCTATTGGATTCCCGGAAAGGAGAAGAGTGAAACCTGGATCGCATACGAAACGGTTCAAAGCCGCATCCATAATCTCAAGGCTATCGAGATGGGACAATGGAGCGAACTGGAAAAACCGCTGCGTCGCCAGAAAACTCATAGCATCATGGTCATGGCCGGTGCCGGACTGTTGATTGCCGCTAGCATCATCTCACTGTTTATCCCCTGGCATGGAAAAACTCTCTGGCACCATGCCACCAACAACATAGTATGGAAAATGCTGACAAACTGGTAAAAAAGTGGGTGCCCAAACGTCCAATAATTGGTTGCTTCTGGATTTAACGCAAGCGGAACAGGGATTGAGGAGTGAGCGTAGGACTGCAATCGGATGCAGAATTGAGATGCCTCCCCTGGTTTTTGACCTTGCAGAGGAATTATCATATAATACATCCTTGTTGGCGAGAACGGCAGGCCGATCCGCGCGATCTCGCATTTTTTTAAAAGTTATTCTCGCGCGAAAAAGCTAAACAATAATATCGAGAGGTAAGTGATGGCGATGCTCAACGAAGATCAGGGTTATCGTGAGGAAAAGGCAGACGACATAGTACTCACCAGGGAAGGCTATAATAAACTAGTGGAGGAACTGGATTATCTTAAGAATGTCAAGCGTTGGGAGGTAGCCAAGCGCTTGGAGCAAGCGCGCTCTTTCGGAGACATCATGGAGAACTCCGAGTTTGAAGACGCCAAACATGAGCAGGCTTTCTTGCAGGGGCGCATAGTGGAAATCGAGAATATCCTGGAGAATTCCCGCATCATAAAAGAGAGCGAGATCGATTCGGAAGTGGTAACTCTTGGAGCGACTGTGGAGCTTAAAGACCTGGAGACCAATGAGATAAAGAAGCTCCGCCTGGTCAGTTCCGCTGAAGCCCGAGGAGACCGCAGCTGCATTTCCGACCAGTCTCCGGTAGGCAAAGCGATACAGGGACATTCTCGGGGGGAAGTGGTGGACGTTCCAACCCCGGCTGGAAACATCAAGTACGAGATATTAAATATAGAGAAGTAGGTGACAGTTGAAGGGGGAGGAGAGGCTGGACCCCTGCGGCGAGGAAGATCTCAATGAACTGATGCGCCAAAGGAGGGTCAAGCTTGAAAAGCTGAAAGAAAGAAATATCCAACCCTATGCCCTGAAATTCAACCGCACCGATCTGATCGTCAACCTGAGACAGAGATTTCAGAATCTGCAACAGGGAGAAGAAAGCGACTATTCAACAAGCGTGGCTGGTCGTCTACTCGCTCTAAGGTTGCACGGAAAAGCCTCCTTCGCCGACATTCTCGATTCCAGCGGGAAAATCCAACTCTTCGCATCTGCAGATCAGCTGGGGTTAGAAGATTACGAGTTTTTCACTACGCTGGACATCGGAGACTGGATAGGAGCGTCGGGTAAAATTTTTAAAACCAGGCGCGGCGAGCTTACCGTCAAGGTGGAGAGTTTTCAGCTTTTAAGCAAGGCGCTCCGCCCTCTCCCGGAAAAATGGCACGGCTTGCGGGACGTGGAGACGCGCTATCGACAGCGTTACGTCGACCTGATCGTTAATCCGGAAGTAAGGGAAAAATTGATGATAAGGGTGGATACTATCCATGCCCTCCGCGATTATCTAGACCGCCAGGGCTTCGTTGAGGTGGAAACTCCCATGCTCCAGCTAATCCCTGGAGGAGCGACAGCGCGGCCCTTCGTCACCTATCATAACGCCCTGGACACCAATCTCTACCTGCGTATAGCGCCGGAGCTCTTCTTGAAGAGATGCATCATCGGGGGCTTGGAGAAGGTGTACGAGATCAATCGCAACTTTCGAAATGAGGGCGTCTCCTATAAGCACAACCCTGAATTTACCATGCTGGAGTTCTACTGGGCTTACGTTGACTACCTCGACCTCATGGATTTCCTAGAAGAAATGCTCTCCTCCATAATAGCCGACCTGCGAGGCTCCACGGTCATAGAATACCAAGGGCAAAAGTTGGACTTCACTCCCCCATGGAAAAGAATTACCCTCCTGAACGCGGTGAGTCAGGCGCTGGGAAGGGAAATCGGCTTTTATATGGAACTGGACGAACTGCGGCGCATCGCTGAGGAAAACGATATTCAACTGGAAAAGAATTGGGGAAAAGGCAAGATCATCACCGAACTCTTCGAGAGACTGGTGGAGATGAATCTCTGGCAACCCACCTTGGTGATGGACTATCCTAAAGAGGTGTCGCCATTGGCGCGCACCCATCGCAATGACCCCAACCTCACCGAACGATTTGAGCTAATTGTGGCCAACCGAGAGATTGCCAACGCCTTTTCCGAACTGATCGACCCATTGGAGCAGAAGTCCCGCTTCGAGCAACAGGCAGCCCAATGGGAAGCCGGAGACGAAGAAGCGCATAGGATAGATACCGACTTTCTCAGAGCACTGGAATACGGCATGCCCCCCACGGGGGGACTAGGCCTCGGTGTGGACCGATTGGTGATGCTGCTCACCGATTCCCACTCTATCCGCGAAGTTATCCTCTTTCCCCATTTAAGGCCCGAGGCTTTCTAGTGCCCACTTCCCGGCAAACCGGGAGGGGAGAAGCGAGCGCTAACTTTCTTTACAAAACTTTTCTATTATATTTCCATTATAAGATTTACGGATGGAGACGAGCTTTTTCATGACATCTCCTGGTCGTAAACATCTTTTAACAGCAACTGGCGAATTGAAATTCAAGAGAGTCAATGAAAGGGTCGAAATAAGAAATAGAAAACTGACGCAGCATAAAGACCAGTTCGACAAAGTAAAAGTTTTGAATAGATAAAGAAAGGGACTTAGAAAAAGGGGTCCGTAGAAAGACGAAATTTAAAGGTATAATGGGGAAAGGAGAGAACATAAAAATCGACAGGATGACGAAAGACATGGTATTGATTTCAGAGTGTTGTGATAATGATATATAATTTAATTGAAACTAATGACAGCATGGAGGGATAGAACAGTGTTCCAAAGATTCTCGGACAGAGCAAGAAGAGTGGTTGTGCTCGCACAGGAAGAAGCGCGCATGCTCAATCATAATTATATAGGTACCGAGCACCTGCTACTGGGTTTGATCCAAGAGGGCGAAGGAGTCGCCGCCAAAGCTTTAGAATCGATGGGCATTAGCCTGGAAGCGGTAAGGGAACAGGTAGTGGATATCATAGGGAGAGGAAGCTCTCCCCCCACGGGTCATATCCCCTTCACCCCCCGAGCGAAGAAGGTTCTGGAGCTTTCACTGCGCGAGGCCCTACAACTGGGGCATAACTATATAGGAACCGAGCATATTCTACTTGGCCTTATCCGCGAAGGAGAAGGGGTCGCCGCCCAGGTGCTCATGAAGCTAGGGGCCGACCTGGACCGTGTGCGCAATCAGGTGGTTCAGCTGCTCACGGGCATTTCCTCATCCTCCAAAGAGGGCGCCCAAGTGGGGGAGGCTACCCCAACGGGGAACTTGGTGTTGGATCAGTTCGGTCGTAACCTCACCCTGCTCGCCGCTCAGAATAAACTGGATCCCGTGATCGGGAGGGAAAAAGAGATAGAACGGGTAATGCAGGTGCTTTCTCGACGCACTAAAAACAACCCAGTACTTATAGGGGAACCGGGTGTGGGAAAGACCGCAGTGGTGGAGGGGCTGGCCCAAGCTATCGTGGCCAACCAAGTGCCGGAGCTGCTCAAGGGCAAACAGGTCTACACCCTGGACCTAGGAGCATTGGTGGCTGGATCACGTTACCGCGGCGACTTCGAGGAACGTTTGAAAAAAGTGGTGAAGGAGATTCGCAGTCGCGGTGATATCATCCTCTTCATCGACGAGCTGCACAATCTGGTAGGAGCGGGAGCGGCGGAAGGAGCCATCGACGCGGCGTCTATCCTAAAGCCCGCATTGGCCCGAGGAGAGCTACAGACGGTTGGTGCCACTACCCTGGACGAATACCGTAAGTACTTGGAGAAGGACGCGGCGCTGGAGAGAAGGTTCCAGCCTATCCTGGTTCAGGAGCCTACCGTTGCTCACACCATCGATATACTGAAAGGACTTCGGGACCGCTATGAGGCCCATCATCGGGTAACCATCACTGATGGCGCGCTAGTGGCAGCCGCTAACCTAGCAAGTAGATACATCACCGACCGGTATCTTCCCGACAAGGCTATCGATCTGGTAGACGAGGCGGCGTCCAGATTGCGCATCCACGCCATGACCGCTCCTCCCGACTTCAGAGAACTGGAAGAAAAATTACAGCAAGTAAGGCAAGAAAAGCAGGCATCCATTGCGGCTCAGGAATTTGAAAAAGCTGCGGCACTCAGAGATAAGGAGAGGGCAATTATCGACGAGATAACCGCCCGCGAGAAGGACTGGAAAATGCCCGATGGCTCCCACCAGATTCAGGTGACGGAGGAAGATATCGCCGAGATCCTTTCTTCCTGGACGGGAATCCCAGTCTACCAGCTAACCGAGGAAGAGAGCACCAAGCTCATGCGCATGGAGGAGGCGCTGCATGAGCGGGTGGTGGGCCAGGATGAAGCGGTATCGGCGGTCTCCAGAGCCATTCGTAGAACTCGTGCGGGTCTTAAAGATCCTAAACGCCCCAGTGGTTCATTTATCTTCTTGGGGCCATCCGGAGTGGGCAAGACCGAGCTGGCTCGCACCCTTGCCGAGTTCCTCTTCGGTGACGAATCCGCCCTCATCCAAATAGATATGTCCGAATACATGGAAAAGCACGCCGTCTCCAGATTGGTGGGTTCTCCACCTGGATATGTGGGGTATGAGGAAGGTGGACAATTGACCGAGGCGGTGAGGAGAAAGCCATTCTCGGTGGTTCTCTTGGACGAAATCGAAAAGGCCCACCCTGACGCCTTCAATATGCTCTTGCAAATCCTTGAGGACGGAAGGCTCACCGACTCCCAGGGTCACACCGTGGATTTCCGAAATACCATTATCATCATGACCTCTAATATGGGAGCGAGAGATATCACTAAAGCCACCGCCTTGGGCTTCACTGCTCAAACCGATACGGCTATCGACTACGACAAGATGAAGGAGCGGGTGCTCTCCGAGTTGAAGCGCACCTTCCGGCCAGAGCTACTCAACCGTATAGACGAGATCATTGTATTTCATGAGCTGAAACACAGTGAGATCCTTCAGATCGTTGATTTGCTCATGAAGAGAGTAAAAGAACAGATGCAATCCCAGGATATAGAGTTGATCCTCTCCGACAGAGCCAAGGAAGTCCTGGCCAAAGAGGGATATGACCCCATATTCGGAGCGAGGCCGCTCCGCCGCGCCATCCAACGCTTGATCGAGGATCCACTCTCCGAGAAAGTTCTTACCAAAGAGATTCAACCGGGCATGATCATCCGCATAAACGCCGATGATGAGGGAAAGATTATCTTCGAAAAGGTGGAGGTGCCGGAGAGCGGAGTGGAAATGCTGCCGGTAACCTAAGTATTCTTAGCCATTTCAAAAAAGGGCACTTCAACCCGTGCCCTTTTTTGTTGATTGTCGCGCTTTCGCTTGCGCACAATGAGACTCGAGCGAGATTGAATTTCAATTATAAGCGTTTTACCCTTATAATTCTTACTATAAATACTGGTGTGAGAAGGTGATATCTTGTTCGAGAGGATAAAGGAGGATCTGGAGACCGCGAGGGACCGCGATCCCGCGGCGAAAAGTCTTTTAGAGATGCTTCTCGCCTATCCTGGCCTGCACGCCATCTGGTTACACAGACTAGCCCATCGCTTGTGGGAGATGGGCATACCTATAATCCCGCGTTTGATTTCTCACATAAACCGACAGCTCACCGGCATAGAGATTCACCCGGGAGCAAAGATCGGTCGGAGGGTTTTCATCGACCACGGTATGGGAGTGGTAATAGGGGAAACCACGGAGATAGGGGATGACGTGACTCTATATCAGGGAGTCACTCTAGGGGGTACAGGCAAGGAAAAGGGGAAAAGGCATCCCACCGTGGGAAACAGGGTGGTTATCGCGGCGGGAGCTAAGGTGCTGGGCCCCATCGAGATAGGGGACAACGCCAGGGTAGGAGCAGGAGCAGTGGTGGTTAAATCGGTTCCTCCTGACTGCACGGTGGTGGGAGTTCCGGGAAGAATCGTTGCCTGTGCGGGAGAAAGGGTAATTGATTTACATCATGAAAATATTCCTGACCCTGTCTCCGAGATGTTCGAGTGTTTCAACCGCCGCATCGACAGGCTAGAAAAATACCTCACCGAGACCCAGGAGGAATTGGAAAGAACCCGCTTGGAGTTGGAAAAGGCTGAACGGGAACTGAAACTGGCGGAGGAAGAGCTGGCTCATGCCGAGGCGGAGATAAAAAAGCAGAAACCCATTATCGCTTCAGGATGCGACCTGAAATTTGACACGGCGATAGAGGAGGTTTACCCCGCTGACAATGATCAAGGTACATAACACCCTCACCGGAACAAAAGAGAACTTCACGCCTAGGGAGGAAGGCAAAGTTGGCATGTACGTGTGCGGGCCTACAGTCTACAATTACATTCACGTGGGAAACGGAAGGGCATACCTGGTTTTCGATATCATCAAACGCTATCTGCGTTACAAGGGATTCAAGGTAACCCACGTGCAAAACTTCACCGATGTAGACGACAAAATTATTAACCGCGCGCAAGAGGAAAACAAAACGGTGGCGGAGATTACCAGGAAATACGAGCAAGCGTTTCTGGACGATATGTTCGCCCTCAACGTTTTGCCGCCGGATATTACCCCTAGAGCCACTGAACATATACCCCAGATGATTAGGATGATAGAGAAACTGATAGAGAAGGGGCACGCTTACCAGGTGGATGGCAACGTATTTTACTCCGTGAGGAGCTTCCCCGAATATGGCAAACTTTCCAAACGAAACCTTGAAGATATGCGCGCGGGAGAGCGAGTGGAGGTGGACGAGAGAAAGCGCGACCCCATGGACTTCGCCCTCTGGAAATCCGCAAAGCCGGGGGAACCCGCCTGGGATTCTCCCTGGGGCAAGGGCAGGCCGGGATGGCATATCGAATGCTCGGCGATGTCCCTGGAATATCTGGGAATGGGTTTCGACATCCACGGGGGAGGGCAGGACCTTATCTTCCCTCACCACGAGAATGAGATTGCCCAAAGCGAGGGGTATTCGGGAGAATCTCCCTTCGTTCGCTATTGGATTCATAACGGCTTTGTCAATATAAATGAGGAAAAGATGTCCAAATCCATCGGCAATATCATCCTGGTGCGGGATATACTGGAAAAATATCACCCCGACGTGCTGCGTATGTTGGTGCTACAAACCCATTACCGCAATCTAATAGACTTCGGGGTGGAGGCTTTGGAAGAAGCGAAGAAAGCGTATGAGCGTCTGGAGAATTGCATATTCGGAGTGTCTGAGTTATTAGAAAAATCCACTCTAAAAGTAGCGCCCGCAGGGACCCAGAGAGAAATGGAACTTGCAGAATATTATATGGAAACGGAAACCCGTTTTGAGGAAGCCATGGACGATGACTTCAACACTCCCAGGGCCCTGGGGATCATCTTCGAACTGGTGAAAGAGCTGAACACCTATGTGAGCGAGCAGAGCGCCTTCCCCACTCCTGCGGGTCCCGCCATCGCTAAATTGGGACAAGATACCCTGGTAAAACTATGCCAAGTTTTGGGACTGTTCACTTTCCTTCAGGAAGAGGAAGCCTCTGAGCTCGAGGAAGAACAGGAACCCAGCGAGAGCGGAAAAATTCTCCAGGCTATCGCCCACGGGCACTCCAGAAAGCTCCCTTCCCCTGAAGAACTTATCGATCTCTTACTGGACATTAGGACCAAGTTCAGAAACCGCAAAGACTGGGAGATGGCGGATTATATTAGAGCCAGACTTGAAGAAATGGGGGTAAAGATAGAGGATCGGCGAGAAGGAGTGCGCTGGAAGGTGGAATAGAGCGGCCAGAGGGAAAACCCGCTCTCCATGAAGTTCCCCCCAAAGAGCAAGACTGATGCCCTGCTATTAATACTACAACTAATTTGATTTGACAAGTAATAGCGCGCATGGCCGAAAAATAACATTTATGAAGACAATGCTTATCAAGCTGCATGCAAAGGGTTATGACTGCATTGCGCAAAGCCAAAAAATAACATTTATAAAGGCCTCGTCTTTTACAGCTATTTCGATAAATCGATGCGCGACTAAAAATCGACGAAGAAAACCCACTCGTACGATATCATCTTCTCCTTAAACCACATTTATCCAGCGCCTCTACAAGGGTGCTGACCCCAATCAGCTGAAACCCGTCCTCCAAGGACCCAAAGTCATCATGTTCAGGGAGAAGAGCTGCGGAGAAACCCAACCGCTTGATCTCTCGAATCCTGGTCTCCATCTGTGAAACAGGGCGGATTTCCCCAGCCAGGCTCACCTCCCCGAAGACTGCCCAACCCGCGGGCAGTGCCTGGTCCAATTTGGAAGACGCCACCGCTAGACAGACTCCCAGGTCCAGCGCGGGCTCGCTTATATACAAACCGCCCGCTACCCCCACGAATACGTCCTTTTCTGAGAAACTTATCCCCGCTCGCTTTTCCAGCACGGCCAGGTCTAGGTTGAACCTCTGGCGGTCCAAGCCCGACGCTACTCTTTTGGGAACAGGTAGGTTGGTGGGCGTGACCAGCGCCTGCACTTCCACCAGCAGTGGCCTTTTTCCTTCCATGGTAAGGACGGGAGACACACCGGATATGCCTTGGCTGCGATTGCGGAAAAAGAGCGTGGATGGATCGGAAACCTCCCGCAACCCAGAGTCGGACATCTCGAAGATACCCACCTCGCTCACGGAGCCAAAGCGGTTTTTCGTCGAGCGCAGGACGCGCAAAGAATCGTATCTTTCTCCCTCGAAGTAGAGGACGGTATCCACCAGATGCTCCAGCACCCGGGGTCCCGCCAGGGACCCATCTTTTGTTACGTGCCCAACCAGAAAAGTTGTTATGTTCATCTCTTTCGCCATGGCCTGGAGGCGTAAAGCGCACTCCCTTACCTGGCTCACCCCGCCCGGCGGCGAAGAAATCTCCGGGACAAAAAGCGTCTGGATAGAATCAACCACCAATACATGGGGCAGGACTTTCCTCACGCTCTCCAGTATCACTTCCACATCGGTCTCGCAATACAACAAGAGGTTTTCGGTGAGAGTGCCGAGACGCCTCGCCCTCATCTGGACCTGAGCGGGAGATTCCTCCCCGCTTACCAAAAGAACTTTCTGTCCCTGGCGTGCCATATGATAACAAGCCTGCAACAACAAGGTGGATTTCCCAATCCCTGGCTCTCCCCCTATGAGCACCACCGACCCCTTTACCGATCCACCGCCTAATACTCTGTCGAATTCAGGGATACCCGTAGGGCAATAAACTTCCCCAGTAGCCTCCTGACCCATGAGGGGCACGGGATGAGTGTGGGTGGAAAGACGGGGGATTCTATGCTGAGAAGAGATGGAAGAGGGAGCCGCCCTCTCCTCTTGCATAGTTCCGAACTCGCCACACTCCGGACAACGCCCCATCCATTTGATAGTAGTGCTTCCGCACCGCGAACAGACGAACACGCTTTTTTCCTTCATCATTACGCACCTGCTCGCCTTTTTATCATTTCACTCGACCCATGCAAGCAAAGGAACCCATAAAGCATCCTCATAATCCCAAGTGCCTTCAGTGGCACATCTCATTCCTTCCGCCTTCCTAGCCTAACCTATTCTATACCACAGCAGTGTCAAAAAATGGTCATCGCGGTCTCAAAATGACCCGTCAGGAATCGCCCGGACTGAACTTTCTTGAGTTTACAATCGCCGGTAACCATCACCAATATTTTAATCTTTCAGGTAATGGTAAAATGGGGCTGCCCGGTAGTATATTAAACTTCATGGACATCCTGTAAGATATTTATTTAAACGCTTAGGATAATCCGAATCCATAAAGGCGGAGAATATGAACGAGGTAAGGGTAAGATTCGCTCCCTCCCCCACCGGCAACCTTCATCTGGGTTCCGCGCGCACCGCCCTTTTCAACTGGCTCTTCGCTCGCCATGTGGGGGGGAAGATGATCCTGCGCATCGAAGACACCGATCCGGAGCGCTCCCTCCCCGAGTACGAGAAGGCCATCATGGAAGACCTGCTCTGGCTGGGTTTGGATTGGGACGAAGGCCCAGACAAGGAAGGACCTTATTCCCCTTATCGTCAGAGCCAGAGGAGACATATTTATCTGCAACACGCTCGAAAGCTGGTTGAAAAGGGCATGGCTTACTTTTGTTACTGCGACCCGCAAGAATTGGAGGAGAAGAAGAAAAAGGCTCTGGCTGAGGGAAAAATGCCCCTCTACGACGGAAAATGCCGCAACCTCACCGGCAAGGAACGGCAGAAGCTGGAGAACGCGGGCAAGAAGCCGGCGCTACGTTTCCGCGTACCCCCAGGAGCCATCGAATTTCACGATCTCTTACACGGAAAGGTGATCTTTTCTTCCCAGGTAATCGGGGACTTCATCATCTTAAGATCGGACGGTTCCGCCGGTTTCAATTTCTCAGTGGTGGTGGACGACGCAACCATGGGCATCACCCACGTAATCAGGGGTGAGGACCATCTCACCAACACCGCCAGGCATGTCCTTCTCTTTCAGGCCCTGGAATACCCGCTGCCGGTTTTCGCCCACCATTCACTCCTGCTGGGAACCGATGGAACCAAAATGAGCAAGCGTCACGGAGCCACTTCCGTCAGGGAATACCGGGAGTCCGGTTACCTGCCCGAAGCCCTCACCAACTATCTAGCCCTGCTCTCCTGGTCCCCGCCTAACCAGGGAGAAGAGGTGCTGAGCCGAGAGGAATTGGTGGAGCAGTTCGAGCTTGCCTCTCTCTCCAGAAGTTCCTCCATATTCGATATAGGGAAGCTCAATTGGCTGAACGGACAGCACATCCGAAGGATGGACTTCACCAGACTGGTGGAGATGGCGCGCCCCTTCGCGAGCCACTTGTCCAGCCACCCCCTCTTTGACGAGATGATTATGTCCATCCGGGACAACCTGGATAAGTTGGGCGAGATTCCCCATTATTTGGAGGTTTACACCGCGCCTCCCGAGATAACCCCTTACGTGAAGGAGGCCTTCACCTTTAAAGAAGCGAAAGAAGTGGTCATCGCGACCATCAGTTCTCTGGAGCGGAAATCTTTGGAAAGCGTTGAGGAAGCGAAAGTGCTACTTCAGGAGATAAGCGAGGAATTTAAGGAAAAGGGCCTGAAGCCAAGGGAAATCTTCAGGCCCCTACGTCTTATTCTAACCGGCAAGCCCTCCGGGCCCCCGCTTCCCTATATCGTGCATATCCTGGGCAAGGAAGAGAGCATCCGCCGCCTGCGCCAGGGGCTTTCCCAGGTATAATAAACAACGTCCAACCGAAAAATGCAACCCGAGAATTCGCACCCGATAAAATATATTTACAGTATGTCAATAATGTACCTGCATGGCTCGGGGCGGGCAGACGCGCACACAGAGCTCACACGCCACGCACTTCTCTTCGTCAAAGCCTACCTCCATGGTATCCCTTTTTAAGTAAAGCGCCTCGGAGGGACATATCCCCGTGCATACCCCACAGTGGGTGCACCTGAGCTCATCCCGCCGAACGTCCTGGGAGAGGGGTTGAATGGTTATGCCCAAATTCTCCAGATACCGCACCCCTTTCGCGAAATTCTCCTCCTCGCCGCTTAACTCCAGCACCATTAATCCCTCTTCCCGAGGAGTGATAAAAGCCTTGAGGATGTTGAAGTCGATATCGTAATCCCGCACCAACTTGCTGATTATGGGCTGATCCACCTGTTCATGGGGAAAGTGAAGCACTACCTTCCTGCGCACCATTTAATCACCCCCTTCTTGATAAGCTTTATCTCTGGCCGGGCAGGGGAGAAGTTGAACCGGTTCGGTGAGAAGAAAACTACCCTGCTCAATCAAGGATTTAAGCGTTTGGGCGATCTCCCGAGCCCTCGGATAGCTGGAGAGCGGGGCGGTGGGAACCTTTTTGCCCTCAATTTCTATCCAACCGCTCTTCAACTGCGCGTAACTCACCTCTCCGATAACTTTTCCCGTGCCCTGGGGGTAGTCATAGGAATAATCCACCACTGGAGCGAAGAGATCCGCATCGCTTACCGCCGCACATCTCACTACTTCCTCGTCCAATACCGGGATGGGGATACCCAGTCCCACGGCAAGGGTCGCCCCGTAGCCCAGGAAAGAACAACCCACCAGCCATCTGCTGTCCATGCCCTTAAGATCCCCCAACACCGCGAGGGTGCCCGCTGGCAATCGAGGCGCGCCGGTCTCGGTGCGGGGAACGTCCGGATTATGCTGGGTTCCCTGCCAAACCACATATCCGATCCCGCCCCCAAGAAAGATACGCGTCCCTATCCCGATAGTGCGGAAGTAAGGGTCGTTGAGGAGCGGCGAGAGTTGGCCAGCGCTGCAATAGTTGGCGTTTCCCAACTCCGGTCGGAGCATTCCCATATAGGTATATAAGACGCGATCTGAGCGGTTAACGGCAACGTTGTAGTTCTGATAAGCGTTGCGCGGGTTGAATAGCACCGCTTCTTTTACGTCCTGTAAAGTGATCTCTCGCTCCCAATGTTTGGAGGGATAACAGTCCGTACCATAGGAGAAAGCCTCCATCCTCACCTTGCGGCCCGCCACCAGATCCTCGATAACGTGGCCTCCCCCGTACTTGAACTCCCCTGGAAACACCTCGTTCAACGGATCGTTCACGGCTAACTCGGTCGCTCCGATATAAATATCCACCGCTGCAAGGCCGGCGTAAGCGGGTACCCCGTTTAAAAGGACACGGTTTATCTTGATCCTTGGCTTACTGTGACCTAGATTGATATAGGCTCCCGAGGAACACATGGGACCGAAGGTACCGGTGGTGATCACATCCACCGTGGAAGCCACGTCCTCCAATCCTTTCCGCTCCACTAAATCGATAATCTCCTCGGCGGTCACCACAACCGCTTTCCCCTCTTTAATCTTCTCGTTTATCTCGGCGATCGTCTTTGCCATGAAAATACCTCCTCCTATATCATCGATAATGAATGGGCGATGGAGAAGGCTCACGCATGATCCATAACAACGTCACCACCACCTTCCTTAAAAAGATAAAACCCGCCGGCGATGAAGCGAGCCAACGGGTTTTCATACCACTTATGATCAGGTACGGCGTTTTACACGCGATACCCTAGCCCATGGTAACGGGGGCATCCGTCCTCGCCTACTCGCGGAGACAACTCCCTTTCGACGGGAAGCTCCAGGGCCATCTTCGGCTCGCTCTCACGCACCGATTCTCAACTTCAGCTCGGCTCTCTGTAGCGTTACCCACGAGCTTACTCCTCCCCTTCATCGCCTTTCTGCCGTTTTTTATTTTTCAAGATGAAAATATGATGAAATATTAACTAATTATCCCCATCATATAATCTTTTTGTCAAGTTCATCTCGCTATCTCCCTTCGGAATGAGTTTGCGAAACCCCAAAGCGTTGTCGAAATCTCTAAAAATTATTTCCTATTTTAGCCAGTTCATAAAGTTATTTAGCCTTGGGAAATCATCGCCAAGATACTTTTACGAAAAGCCTCTAGGGGAGCGTGATTTATCTATTCTCGACGCGGAGAGTTTCTTCTGCTACGTCATCGCATCCCTGCTTTTCCTCGACTTTGGGAACGATGCCCTCCACCTAGTTTCCGAGGGCAATAGAGCGTCGCCCAACACGCTCGCTTTGCTAGGTATAGATTAATCGCTTATAAAACGCTCTTTAAATAGCTTGTTTCCAGCAAACACTCCAACGGAAAGGCGCAAGAACCTATCGATCATCACCCTGGTTTCATCCGGAAATCACAGGTCCCCGCTCCGAGAATTCTGGTATCCCCTCTATGCCATATACAAAGCCATCGAGGGAGGGGGTAACCGCAGCGGCGTTATCGATTTCGCTGCCGCACTTTATCGCCTTCTCCGCCGCCTCCACGTAATCACTCGCCTTTGCACCAAGGTATCCAGCGAATTGAGTATATAGCCAATCACGTATCGGCCCAAGCGCGATCTAGACAGTCCTCCACCTCTTTCATCTTATCAAGGAACGGCCTTCAACAACGGTTCTTCGCCGAATAAGAATCTTGTATGCCAGATAGCACTATCAAAGGTTTCGCTCTTTTTCTTCCCCCGCTAAAGTATCCGCGCAATCACCCTTCGGAGATCGCAGCATACTTGGGAGCGAATATGTCCAAGGGTCATCCTAGAAAACTTACGGGGAAAATCTTTCTGTTCCGCAAGAGATACGTTATATATTCGGTGTGAAACCGGCAAAGGCGCGTGAGGAGACCTTTTCCGTCCCATCGCTCATCTGCTGGCATGGACTATAATGGTTTCAAATGAACCCTTTATTTGGAGAACTCCCTGCTTCGCTTCTTTTGCTACAAAGCAAGTATAGGGGAAGTCCCCATGCTTCTGAACTTATGCGCGTTTCCAGAGCGCGGAAGGGCTATAGCCGTCGCATTAGTTACGCCGCAATCGTACACACTTCTCCTGACGCTATCTATCACAAGCCCAGCCATGCGAAAACCGCGCAACTAGGTCATTGTCATCAAAGCTTTCTTTTCTCACTGGACTCGTCAGGATGCAATCAACAAGCGTCTCGCTGCCGCTTTATGTTCCCACTGGTCGATTATGTGTACTGTTGCCTCTCCATTAGGTCTCATCCGTGATCAATTGCAGGAGCACGAGCTTTTTTAGGGACCCCCAGAACGTCTTCCGCCAGATGTCTATAGATGGCGCCATGAATCTCTTCTATAAACTTATCACTCTCACCTCAAATACGGTTTCTGGAGCTTGATACCACCCTGATCAACCGCAATGCTAATCACAATTTGTTTACGCTTGTCCACATGTCCCAAATATAAAGCTAGTATCCACGAAAAACGGGAATTTCAATCGATAAGCCAATTATCGGGAAAAACCACAATTAAGGTTCTGCCATATTCGAGGCATATTGACACTATTGCTGGCCTTTTATCGGGTTAACATTTCACAAGCAGGAACTTTTCAATGCAGCAGCGGATGAAAAATCGCGACACAACGTGATTTAAGCTTGTGGCGCATAAGCATAAGGTAAAATTACATGGATAGGAGAGAATACCTTAGGGCGCCAATCCAAAACTAGCGACTTCAACCTATAAAGAACTTCCCAAAACGCTCATGATAGGCGCTCGCGATCCCAATAGAGCAGATCGTTCCGTCGAACTCCCGATTTCATCGCTCTTTTCTCTGTAGCAACTTTTGTTTCACATATCACTTATAAAACCGCTCGAAAAATATGAGGTGAGGCTTTTCGGTGCCAAGACTCATCCTTTAGTTGCCAACGATCTATCCCTATCTAACGGGTTTATCCTTGCCTATAAACAAATTGTCAAAAAATTGGTGGGAAGAAACGAAAACGGCCAAAGCTTGGATGCCATTATAAATAAACAGAATGTTC
>JACVIX010000010.1 GCA_015711725.1 Candidatus Geothermincola primus
CCTTGACCCGATCGTGGCTTGCCGCCACCTATATCCCCTCCTGTAAAAACAGCGTTTCTTCGTTATTAGATAAAATTCTATCCTATTTTTCTTTCATCTCGAATCATTCTCTCCATATTTTTGATATCGGAACTGCTAGAGGCTTCCATATCTTTATCCACGTTACCTAGCATACACGATCGCGATTTCGGGTCCCATCGCCTTTACTTGACTCCCGTGGAGGAGATAGTAGGACAATGAACTTTGTACTCGAAAGCTCTCTTAGCGTCGAGTAAATATCCGCCTTTCCGCCATGCGCTTGACAGAAACGGGTTCCTCTTAACTCTGTAGCTCACCGATAAGGGGCAAGCCCAGGTGTCTTAAGAGAAGGTTGACTTGGCTTCTAGCCTTGTCCCGAGGAACCATCCCTATAGATCCCCCCTTATCGATAACCAATTCCCCAGGCATGAGGCCTAGGGTGAAGATGCGGTTGATCATAGGTATCTTCACCCACGCCTCCAGGCGACAGAAGCCACCCTCCAGGGTTACCTGAAGCATTTGAGGCGCGACCAATATACCCGTGCCTCTCTGATAGAGAATCGAACTCTCCGTCCGCGAAACCGGCTTATATCCGCTCTGCTGCGCCCAGGAAGCCACGATATCCCACAGATTCGTCGGGGGTTGAAACTCCCGTATGGTCCTGCCTTTGACTTTCATGCATTCATCCCCCTTTCTCCTACGCTTGCTCTTGACGAACGGGCTGACCAAAAAATATTTACAATACGCAATATTTTACGCCGTCATTTACGCCACACCCCGGCGGTTTGACTCTCCACTGAACCATCTCGAAGCGGGCCTTTTCCGGAGATCGAAACGCCTACGGAAACTTATTTCCCGTGATACCTCAATACCATCCGCATAACATTTTAACACTTTAGCTAGTAAAAAAGGGTGGACACGAGCGTCATCGCTTTTATACCCTAATCAATGCTTAGATTCACCACCAATCAATGCCAAAGCGGACTCGCTTATGATATCGCAAATCCGCCTGGAACTTCTTTCTCATGACATTTCATCCATTTTAAACTATACTTTTCAGCCTGTAAAATTTAATGGAAAGCATGTATCACCAAGCGGGTGAGGAGATGGGCGCGTCATCGCTTTTATACCCTAATCAATGCTTAGATTCACCACCAATCATGCAACAGCGGACTCGCTTATGATATCACAATTCCGCCTAGAGCTTCTTTCTCATGACATTTCATCCATTTTAAACTATACTTTTCAGCCTGTAAAATTTAATGGAAAGCATGTATCACCAAGCGGTTGATAAGAATATCTGGTTAGGGGTAGTCTCAAAGAGCTCCATAAAATCCAATCTCGCTGCTCGCCCGGATGACGTGGGAGTCCTAGCCAAGCGATCTGAAACTGCCATGGGAAGGCAACTGGGGAGGCGGGGATTCAGGCAGCAATAACCACGCATATTTTGGGTACCGACCGCTCGTTTACATCCTCCCCGCTTCCCTTAAGGTGTAACGGAAAGCAAAGTATACAACCTGTCCGACACACCTCAGCGTCTTTATGGCAAACAACCTAGCTAATGGCGATAGTTAACCAACGTTGGTGCCATTTATTTCAGCCTGTAAACTCTGGGGAGAAAATAAGGCTTGACGCAGGGCATCCTCTCAAGGCTTACCAAGATATCAACGCCTAACACTTGCTTCCGCGAAAGATCGGCCATTTGCCGAAACCCTAGGGCATCCTCCTTCCGCACGCCATATAGGGGAGTTGTAGCTCTCGGGCAAGGTCGAGGAAACGGGCTTTTCGGGCTGGAGAGCATTAGTAAAAGAACCTACACCTTCACGAAGATCAGGGCATGGATAAAATTAAACTCATTTAATCTCAACCAAAGTTAGAAATGTTGAATGATTGGCTTTTCATTAAACCGTCCCCGCGACCTTTAAATTGAACGAAATTTTTTCAGTACAAGATGCTAGCCCCCTTCCATTCTCTAGAAACATCGACTTTCGCGCACAACATGGAGGGAAGCAATGAAAAACTCACCTATCGGGCGTGTGGTTGAAACTGCCCCGAATCTATTGTGAAACGTTAATTTTCCAGAAAAACCCGGTGTCCGCGAAGGAAATGGGCCTCGGGAAATCCTGCCCCTCTCTTTGCCAGGTAGTCTTGGTCAAAGGGATTTTTCATAAACTGTAACTTTAAGGACTCTTTCCATCCTAAGTTAAGGGGCCAGGTCACCGGCTGGAGGGGAATGGGATAGTCGGTACCCTGAATAATTCTTTCCCGCACCACATCGTCGGAGAGGATTCGCCTCCGATAAACACCGCGTAGTAAGGCGGTCAAGGCGGCGGTATCCCCGTACAGCCTCTCAAACTGGCGCACCATGGACGCGAAGTGAGGAAAATATTCCGTTCGGTGGACCCAACCGCTGGTACCACAATGGCCTGCCACCACCTTCAAGCCCACCTCCAAGGGCAGGCGGAGCTTAAAGGGATCGCCCAAAGACTGGTCCATAACCCTGATGGTATGCTCATACCCGGTATGACTGGAGAGCGTCAGCTCCAATTCACCCATGCGTTCGTAGAACTTCAGGTAACGACGGTCGGAGGGGTCGATATTTTGCGAGGGGGGCACCCATTTCACGCACACCGCCCCCGCCGCCGCGCATCGCTCCAGCTCTTCCAGGGCATCGGGGCGGTTGGGATGAACGCTGACTCCCAGAAGAAATAGGTGGGGATGGCGCCGCACCGCCTCAATAGCCCAGTCGTTGGAGACGATGACATCGGTGCGAGGATCAAGCTTACCTCGCTCATCATAGACGCCATCCAAGGCAAAGACTAGGGCTTTATCCAAGTGACGCGCCTCCTCGACTAGACGAGCCAACCGATCAACGTAAGCAAAGTCCAATTCCTCGTCGCTAGCTCGTTGATCCAGCCCCAATACCCGGCGCAACAGCTTCGTCATCGCGCTTCCGCGCTTCCTCTCACTCAGGAAATTGCCGTGATTCCTTTCATCGAAACCCACCAGATGCACATGAGCGTCGATGCGCAGGACGCCTTTCTCCATCGTCCTCCAAGCCTCCTCCCTCGTATATTCACCGGGCAATCTCATCCTTAAATCTTCCTTGGTTTAGACGGTCGGGGCATAGCCTGAGAAGCGCCGATTAAATTGTATCCTCAAGTGTCATGAATTGCCATATGACGTTCCCATTTTGCTCTGACGATATATAAATTCTACAATATATTTTTATTTATATTGTTTTCGGGCAAAGCACGAGTTTGTTTATTTCAGCCCTCAAACACCGCCAATCGTCGTCCGGATGTCCATCCCCGGTTGTGCCCGGTTGAAACCGTGCGCCTTCCCTTTCCTCGCCTCCTCTTACTGTCCACGCCGGCAATTCGCGAACCCATCGTCAACTTCTGGATATCATCCCTGTTCGTCTTTGTTCTTGCCGAAATTAACCCACCAACGTGTTAACATAGATACAGCCGCCGAAAGAATTCGGAGGAGGTGAGCTGACATGGCCGAGGAATGCGACGTGCTGGTGGTGGGAGCTGGAACTGCGGGTTGTTACTTCGCCCGGGAGGTAGCGAGGCGGGGCCACTCCGTGATCTTGCTGGAGCGAGATGAGAGAAACCAAGTAGGCAAACGCTTAGATATCTTTCATATAGACAGCATCAGGTTTCGCCAGTTCGGAATCGAGGAGCCGACGGAAGGTAGCGCGGAGCTGATAGCCATCCACCCCGAGGGACTGTGCCTCTCCCCTGACGGTAAGATAGCCAAGCCGGTGAAGTACAGTTTTCACGTGATGAGGCTCACCCCTTTCATCCAACGCCTGCAGCGAGAGGCGGAGGCGGCGGGAGCGCTCTTGGTGGATAATTGCGAGTTCAAGGAGCCTTTGTTGGAAGGAGGGAGACTTTCGGGCGTGCGGGCTTTTTCCGCTGGAGAGAGCGTGGAATATCGCGCCAGACTGGTAGTGGACGCATCGGGTACCACCGCGGCGGTGAGAACCTCCTTGCCCCCTGACTTCGGTGTGGAGACCTTCGCGCTGGGACCAGGGGACGTGATGTTCACCGTCCTGCGCTACATCAGGTGGAAGGACCCGCAATCCCCTCATCCCCGAGGACTGAACTTCTGGCCTTTCTACAAGGTCTTCTGCAATCCCAGTTACACCGAGGAGGAGGCTATTTTGGGAGTGGGGCAACCTGAGTCTTTCCAGCGCTCCGAGGAGGTCCTGGAAGAGTTCCTTTCCAAGGTTATCCTGCCTCCATTTGAGATCATAAAAATAGAAAGGGGCATAACCCCCTATCGCCGACCACCCCTCTCGCTTGTGGGCGAGGGTTTCCTCTGTCTGGGGGACGCGGCATGCATTACCAAACCCTTCTCCGGGGAGGGAGTTACCGCCGCCTGGACCCTCTGTCAAATCGCCGCCGAGGAGGTGCATGTCGCCCTCAAGCACCCCGGGCCTTTGGGCCGGCGATCCCTCTGGAATGTTAACGTGAGGTACTTCCAGGATCAGGGAGCCAAATTCGCCGAGCTGCTCGCCCAAATCCCTGGCGCGGCGGGTCTAACTTCTGATGAACAGCAATATCTCTTCCGTAAAGACATCATCTTCAGCAGCCAAGAGCTTGAGGAGATAAATCGGGACTATGGGCTTCGCGTCTCTTTCTCCGGCATGGCTAGGATGGGCGCGCTTCTAGTCTGGGGAGTGCTCTCCCGCCAATTCTCCCTGAAAAACCTCCGGTCGTTGCTGGGATCCATAGCCATCTCCGGAAAGATAGCCAAACATTATCGCTCCTACCCGCGAACCCCGGAGGGGTTCTCCGCTTGGGAAAAAAGAGCCAAGGGGCTGTGGTCGAGGGCCGGATTCTGAGGGGAGTTCCAACTCGAATTATCGCACAATAATCCCGAAATATATATTTATCAGACCATGGCGAGCTCGATTCTAGTAAAGTTTCAGGATTCCTCATTCAAGAATTAATCAATCTCGAGTTCAAAACCGCATCCCGATATCAGGGATTCATTCATATCATCGGAAAGACGGCGAACTTGCCGCAAAGGTAAAATCAACCCATAACATTATTTTCACAATGTAAATTATATTATTTAAATCGTCATCGCCATAATTTAATTCTCTAAGATATCCGGCAATGTATTTAGAACGCGCATGTGTTGGGGAGCGGAGTAAGAACAAATCAGGTGGCAATCGTAAAATAGGCTCAGCCCCATATTCCCCCATTTTACCTATGGGCGTTCGACCTCCGTCTTCCCTGGATCGGAAAGAGGAGGGTATAATGCGCTGTTCGCGACTCTCCAAGAGGCCAATCTGCCTTCGGTTATCAGGGATTCTCGTTTCGGGCAAGAACTTGGTCGATATTGCGCTCAGAAGGGACGCGATGGGTCTTTTTTCCAAGCATCCATGGATTTGTCCACCCCGAAGAGGTGAAAGATAGAGTCCAATACTTTGGGGAAGCACAAACCCCTTAAAAAAGCCACCAGACGGACGTTTGCCCGGGGCACGCATACTTCGGCTTTATTCTTCTTCACCGCCCTGATTACCGCGTCGGCGATCTTTTGGGGATCCTGCCAGTGGGTGATGATGGGCACTTTGCCACCTTCGAACATCCCCGTAGCCACGTAACCGGGGTTGACGATGGTGAAGTTGACCCCGCTTCCCCTAAGCTCCATGCGTATGGAGTCGGTTATTCCGATGTCGGCGAACTTTGTGGCGCAATAGCCTCCCATCTTGGCGGTTCCCGTCTTCCCCGCCACCGAGCAGATATTCACCACATGGCCGCTTCCCCGCCTGACCATCTCGGGCACGAAAGCCTGCATCATCCATACGTAGCCTAGGTAGTTGACCTCCATCATACGGCGCACCGACCTCTCCGAGAGATCCAGCACTGCGTAGCACTCAGTGACCCCCGCGTTATTCACCAGCACGTCCACGGGACCCACTTCCGCCTTGACCTTTTCCGCCAATGCGAAGCAAGCCTCGCGGTCGGAAACGTCCAAAACATAAGGATATACCTCATAGCCGCGGCTTTTCAGCTCCTCCGCTGATTTATTCAATTCCTCCTCGTCCACGTCGGTCATCACCACGATGGAACCCTCGGCGCAGAAATTTGCCGCATGTAGCTTTCCCATCCCCCGCGCGGCACCTGTGACCAGAACCACTTTAGCTCTAAGGTCCTCCATGCGTTCACCACTCCTTCCTTATTCCATGCGATTATCGTTTCGATAATGTTCCTATCTTCGCCTGAAGCTGCCAGTCGTCAATTTATTTTTATCCCAAACCCATCAATTAAAACCCATATGCGTTTCCAGGCTTTTCAGACGAGGACATTATGATTTGCGGTCATGAGGTATGACGGGAAATTATCGGTTGCTTGAATAATGGCATATCTCCGAATACCGTATTAGACATAAGCATGACTAAATCACATTTTACGCTATGCAATAGATATTGTCGTCACGATCTTCCCATCGCGGAATCCACGAGTGATTCGCATATAAAAACGTGAGTGATATTTTCCCGTGGACTAGTTATGGGTGGCGCGAGAATAATAGTTCCAGTCGCACTTACCAAGACAAGGCTATCTGCTGTGAACCAGATGGCCCTTAATAATGAGGCGGTAGCGGCCGGAGCCGATGGGGTGGCAAGTGATAAGAGTCACCGTGGGGCCAGGGGTGGGATCCATCACCCACACGTCATTAGGCGAAACCACCAAGGAGCGATCCACCACGTAGCCATACTCCCTTCCCAGGTTGTCGTAGAGCAAGATCAAGTCCCCGGGCTTAAGCTCACCCAATCGGTAGAAAGGGCGGGTGAAGGTGGAACGATGGCCAGCGAGCACGCAGTTTCCAGCCTGTCCGGGAAGGGCGGTTTTGCCCAGATGGCATGGACCGCGGTCCAGGGGAGGCTGGTCGTCCACGTGAGCCATCTGCAGCAGCGCGCTGTCGACGCCCACGCTGGGTATGACGATCCTTCCCACCACCTCTCCGGAGTAAAAGTTGGAGGTTTTGGAGGGAGGGCCGATCTTTGGGGGTGGAGCCGGCTCGCTCTGAACGGAACTCGCCGGCTGGCTCTCAGCCTTCTGCTCTGGCTCCGCAGCCTGGGAAGCGGCAGAGGGCGCATCTAAAGTATTGCTGTGAGAGGATTGCGCGAGATAACCCAAACTGGCGATAAAGATAAAGACGGCAAGCGAAAATACTATGATAAGCTTGGAAACTGGTGAAAATATCTTGTTGTCTCCGCTCGCCACGCTTGTCAGCCGTTCCATTGTTTCCTATGCTTTCCTCTGTCGCAGCTTCGCTTGCCGTCCTTTTATGTCTCTATTAAAGTAATCGGCAAGCTGCAGCAAATCTTGAAGATAACCGCGAAAAATCGGGGAAAATTTTCATGACCGCTCTGGAAAAAGAGAGATATCCCAGGAAGGTGATTCGTGAGGAGATAGACGGAACGATCTTTCAAAAAGATCTGTCCTTTCCGCGAATTACCATTTAAAGCAAGGCTGTTCGAGAATATGTTTCTTTCAAGAAGGATCTTGCCTGATTTTATCCCAGAAACCTGTAAATCAGGGCGCGAAGGAAGGCGGATGAGAACATACCGCATCCCTTGATCTCCCCCCAATGCTGCACGTCGCAAAAGGAAACCGAAAACTCGATAATTATTATTTACATTATGTAATAATAAAGTAATCCTCTATTTCACCCTGCGTATAAACATCCAAAAATGTTTAGAATAAAAAAAGATTGTGAATAATATGCTTGTGACATTCGTAATATTTTTATTGAAGAATGGCGAACAGAGGACTTCTCCAGGCAAGATCGAAAATTAACGCCTGGGGGCACAGGAATTTCCGAGGAGGGATGAAAGATGCTCTCGCAGATACCGATGAACCTGCAGAAGCTGAGTCAGGAGGAGCTGGACCGGGAGATTCTCCGAGCAGGCATTATCGCCGAGCTGGACGCCATCAATCTCTATGAACAGATGGCCTCCATGACCGAGAACCAGCTTATAAGGAAAGTACTGCTGGAAATCGCCCGGGAGGAGAAGACCCACGTGGGTGAGTTTCAGACCCTGCTGCTCCGACAAGACCAAGAACAGGTCCGGGAATTGGAAAAGGGCCGGGAAGAGGTGGAGGAACTATCCTGACAATATGCTAGCGTGATGCTCTTCGGTCTTTTACGTTTATTTATCATTGAATTTTTCCCATTTATCCATAAGTCTTAAGCTTTTTACCATAAGAAAGTCATTTCGGGAAAAGGGTCATGAAACTTGGTGGAGCTATTTCGCCTTGGTCTTTCGAGCGAATGATGGCGACATCGTTATCGCTCATGTGAGAAAATTCTCAGGAGATTATAATGGTTTTGACGGGATGGATCTTTAACAGGTTATCTCAACGGTTACAATTTCAACTTTCATAGGAAGTTGGCAACTTGTTTAACCGCCAGATCAAATGATAATCGATTAGTCAAAGGAAAATACCGCAAATCGGGAGAGGTGGAGATGATGAAAGGTATGGCAAATACCGGAGAGCGGGATGATCTATGCCGGCGGGCGATTCGCCCTCTTCTATCCCTTTGCGCTTCGACATTCGTCATTTCTGCTCTGATCAACCCTATTCACCTGGTGGATGCCTTCATAGGGGAAGAGAGCCCCTTGCGCCTGTGGATGCTGAAAAATTACGCCCGTGTGGAAGTGAGATTCATACGGCTGCTCTTCTGGATATTGCGTCGTCCCTTCCTCTCCCATCGTTGGGCCAGGAAATTCATGTATTACGCCGGGGCGAAGTTCATCGGGGAGAGAGCCATCGTGGGCCAGGTGATGACCTTGGGGGAGATGGAGGAGTTTATCCGGAAACTGCCTGAGGGGAGCGCCATCGCGGTGGGTCCCTGCCGCTGCCGCCTAGCAACCCACGGATGTGCTCACCCCATGGAAACGGATATCTATATACTCACCGGCGCCCCCATCTGGCTGGAGGTCTTTCCCCAGGATTATCGAACCATCGACAAGGAGGAAGCAATAAAGATAGTGAGGGAGAGCAACCAAGCGGGACTGGTACAGATGGTGGACCGGCATATGTACTTCAGGGAGAACGCTAATTACTTCGTCATCTGCAACTGCTGCAGCTGCTCTTGCATCGTCATAAACGGCTACCGGACCTTTAAGTATGACGGGTACCACCTCATCCCCTCTACCTATCGCGTGGAGCTGAACTCGGAGAGATGCCAAGGATGCGGTAGCTGCGTGGAAGCCTGCAATTTTGGGGAGCGAGTGGTTCGCGCGGGAAAAGCCCGGGTGCTGGACTGCCAGGGATGTGGGCTCTGCGTACGGGTCTGTCCCAATCAAGCCAACTATATGGTGAAAAGGTAAGGAGCCCGAAGCGCCCTTCGCCATCCAAGTTAAACTTTCTACAGAATAAGAGGCGCCCGCGCTCCCAATCTAGCCAAAGCCCGCGAAACCTTTCTAGTCCCCAAGGGTCCAGACCTTGACCACGATTTATATCCTTATTCTTAAGTCTCCTAGAGGGTAGCTCATGCAGGGATGGATATAGCCAGCCTGTTGGTCCGACCAGCGCAGCTTCACTCTCTCCGGGGTGAAGACCTTACCAGAGAGAAGACGTGTGCGACAGGCAGAGCACTCCCCTGAGCGACATACCGCTGGGACCACGACCCCCCCACGCTCCAATGAGACCATCAGGGGCTCGCCAGCCCGCGCTTTTACCCTGGCGCCAGAACGCTCTTCCACCACCTCGAACTCACTGTCCGCGTCTAAGCCAGGCCAGCCTGGATCCTGGGTTATGTCCTCGGGAGGCCCATATGCCTCTTTCCTTATAGATTTGCGGGGAACCCCCAGCACCTCCAGCGCCTCCTCGCAGAAGGCGTACATGGGAGTGGGCCCGCAGATGAAGAAGGTCTTACCTTCGACGCTTCCCACCCGCTCTATGATCATGTCCGCGTCCAGCAAGCCACAGAGTCCTTCCCACTCCTCCGGGGGCTCGGAGATAACCAGGTCCACTTTTATATTGGCGCTTCCCTTCTCCAACTCCTCCAGCTCCTGAGCGAAGATGATATCACCGGGGTCCCTGCTCCCATAGATAAGGTGGATATTGATAGGCAGTTTCCTCTCCGCCGCCTCCCTGATCATGGAGGCGAAGGGGGTAATCCCGCTTCCGCCCGCCAGAAAGACCAAATCGGTGGAATCCCTGAGGGGCTCATAATAAAAGCTCCCGCTTGGCCCGGTGCACTGGAAGGTGTCGCCGGGCTTGACCCGGTCCAGCAGGAAATGGGAGACGAAGCCCTTCTCGACCCTCCTCACCGTGAGGTCAAAGTAGGGCTTCCCCGGGGGCGAGGCGATGGAATAGGGTCGGGAAGTCAACACTCCATCGATCTCCACGAAGAGATTGACGTATTGCCCCGCTCGAAAATAAGGAACTTCGCCATTCTGGGGGATCATCCTGAAGGTCTTGGCGCTCGCGGTCTCCTCTATGACTTGGTCCACTCTCAAGGAAAGTCTTCGGGGATGGAGCCTGGCGACAACTTTTTCCACGTGCAAGGGCTCCAGCTTTATCTCCTCGGCGGATCCCGACTGACTCTCCATGGTGCTTTTCAATGTCTCCATCACCACCGGATCCCTGCCTCCCCGCTCCATATCTTCCAATGCTTCCTGGGCGGCGGTGTAACCGGAATCGATACAGGGCTGAAATCCTCCCCCCAGCCTCATCCAGGCGTTGGCGAAGTAGAGGCCCTCCAGGGCACCGCGGTTGGGCAGGCGCATGATGGCGGCTTCCTGGGGGGTGTTCACATAACCATAGACCGCACCGTCCACGTTGCCGGTGAAATGCATGTTGGTTAGCGGGGTGGAAACCTCCACCTCTTCCACATGCCTGGTGATTCCCGGGGCGGCATTCTCCGCCATGGCGATAAGCCGCGAGGCCAGCCGGTTCTTGGTATCTATATATTCCGCGGGTGAAAGCCTGGTCCAGAGGTCCCCATAGGTGAGTTTCGCCAATACTAAGTTGGTGGTGCCAGGCGGTGAGAAATCGGGGTCCACAACGTTATAAGGGGTCATCACCACCATGGAGGGTTCGTAATCCAGGCTGGTCCTGGCCATCTGGTAAGGTTTCTCCATATCGTAGCTGGTATTCAGAGCTATCTCGTGATTATGCAAGCCCAGCTCGTCACAGGAGCAATCCAGCCCCATAAAGACGCAGAAGAGCGAGGTGCCGATCTCTCCCCAACCCAACCTGCGCAGGTACCAGCTGGGTATCTTCTCCCTCCCGATTAAATCCAGGCAAGTCGTAATGGGATTCACATTACAGATAACGTATGGGGAGAGGATCTCGCTACCGTCATCGGTGACCACCCCTTGGACTTTTCCTTCCTCCACCAATATGCGGGAGACCCCATTGTTAAACCAAACCTCCCCGCCGTGTTCCTCAATGGAATCCACAAAAGCCTGGGAGAGAGCCTGTGACTTCCCCTTCACATGCACAGGACCATATTTTAAATAAGTGGCATGAGCCACCGCGAAGAGCAGAAGGGAGAGCCGGGAGGGAGGCTGACCATAATAGCCCCAGAGTTGGGCGATCACCGCTCTGGCTCTTTGGTCAGATACCTCCCTGTCGAGCACCTCCGCCAGCGTGCTGTTGAGGTAGGTTAGTAAATGGGAGAAGGAGGAGGGCTCTTTAGCCATAGCCTCCGTGCCTTCGCGAGATAACCTGTCCACCTCTTCCTCGATGCCGAACATGATTTCTGTGAATCGCTTAATCCCCTCTCGGTCCTTTGGAAAATGAGAGCAGAGCACCTCCTCCCAGCCCTGACGATCGCAGGGCACCACTATATCTAGGTCGGGAAACACGCTCCGATAAAAATCGGGTATGTCCAAAAATTCCACCCGATGAGCCACATCGAGATATTGGAGCCGCTTATATAAGGGACCTCTCCTCTCCGCGTGTCCCAGTCCGGAGAGTTCGTGGAGTGAGACCTCGAACTCGAAACGACCTCGGGTGAAGGTGCTGGCATAGCCCCCAGGAACGTTATGTCTCTCCAGCAAAAGAACCTTTTTGCCCTCAACCGCCAGGGAGGCCGCGGCGGAGAGTCCTCCCAAGCCCGCGCCCACCACCACGGCATCGTAATCTTTCATTTCTTAACCTCCTTGAACGTCATCCTCAAATCGGAAATTTTCCAAATGGGACTATTGATTTTATACCCAGGCGCTCCCGCCGTTAATCTCTTTTGTCGACAGCCAGGTGTGGAGAAAGAGACACGTGCTGATGAAGCGGGCAGCGTTAAATAAGGCGCCATTCTAGATGAACAACGGCGCGAGGTAAACTTTACCAACGCCGCTTTTGAGGCTTACATCAACTTGTAAGCTTTCCTCACCTTAGATAGTTGACCCACTGAGGAGATTCTCGGCCGCGAAGCCGAGAGAAATATATGGCACCTCAAGCAAAGACTCGAACGCATTTGGGGGTTATTGCCAATTTTTTAAGATTTGTAAAAAAATGTGGAGCGCTTCAGGTAAAGACCCAGACGCGCGACATAAAGCCGCCATAATCTGCGAGGCCGATATCTATACGGCTTTAGCGCTAAGCCGGCAGAGGGTATAGCCTCGCTCTGTAAATCAACCCGCCCCCTCTGCTCCCCGCTTTACCCCTTTCATGGCGCTTCGCACTGACCTCTGTATGTCGGTTCCCCGGGGAGCCAAGGCGCGGATATGGTACTCCATGAATTCATCGCTCAGTCGCTCCAGGTTGACCCTCTTCCTCCCCAGCAATCTGTCCCTAATCACGTTGATGGTGGACCCCATGACCATGGAGGTCACCGTTTCCAAATCGCAATCCCTCAACATACGATGGCGCTCCATGAGCCTGAACCCTTCCAGAAGCTTCTTTCTGGCCAGCCGGGATAATTCGTCCACCCGCAGGGAGAAGTCCTCGTCCCTGCCCATGGCTTCCCCGTAGACGATGGAGGTGAGGTGGGGATTATCTCTATGATAGAGGAAAACTCGGTAGATATTCTCCCTCCAGGCGGCCAATGCGTTCCCACCCTCGAGAAAGGCTTCTTCCAGCCGCCTCTGGTTCTCCTCCAGCACCTGGGCGAATCCCTCAAAATATGACTCTATGAGCTCCAGGAAGATCTCTCTCTTGGACTCGAAATAGAGGTAGAAAGTTCCCCTTCCGATCCCCGCCACTTCCACGATATCGGTGATGGAGGTGGTGCGATACCCCTTGCGGGCGAAGATCTCCGCAGCCACTTGGAGGATATGCTCTCTGCGTTCCCACCCATTCATGCGCTTTTTTGGTACTGACATGTCATTATTCTATGACTTTAAGCCTATCCAGTCAATCGGAAAGCTATGAATTAATATTTTCGGTAGCGGCTGTCGCGACTCGGAAATCCATTCTACTATATATGTATCTTGAAACGTCAAATCGCTCTTGGATGGAGAGAAATTGCCAGCCAACCTCAATTTTCGATTATCAACTCCCTCTCTTCTTATACCAAAGGAAGCGAAAGTTAAATTTCGAAGGGCAAGGAAAAGGGCAAACGCGAAGAGAAGACTAGAAAAAGACAGACACGCTATCCGAGTCTCGTATCCGCGACATGGTAAGATTTGGTAAGAAGATGTTTGTTTGAAAAGCGCGAAGGAGGTAAGAAATGGAAGGCACGGAAGAAAAGAAATCCACTTATACGGCTTGGCAGAAGGCTATCCTGGCGGGCTGCCTGCTGGTGGCTCTGGTAGGAACATTGGTTATCATAGGTGGAATGGTGAAGCTCTCCGCGGTGATCGCCGATTACGGCGGATCGGTGGGGGCCCCCTTCTTTCTGGTGTTCCTCACCGGGATGATATCCATCTGGCTTTTCACCGCATCGGTTGCCCTGATGGTATACGTGGCCAAGACCAACCAAGAGATCGCTTTCTGGATAAAGAAGAGTTCTTCCCAGCAGCGAGAGTCGGTGGCGAGATGACAAAGAGCCTTCTCTAAAGTATTTCCTAGCGACCATTGCTGAAAAAGGGGTGAAAACATGAAAACGCGCTCTAAATATACGTGGAGGATAACTTCTTCGCTCGCCCCTCTAGCGCTTATCATAGTCCTGCTCATCTGCCTTCCTTCCCCACCATATCCAGAAGCGGAAGAGCTACCTTCTCCAGGCGTGGGAGGGGCCACATTCGACCTCTACGCCATGTTCGGAGAGCAGATCCTCGCCCCCTCCAGGGGAATTTCCTCCACCTTTTACAATGTGGACGTGCGTAATATCTGCGATAGCGACGCTCATGTGGAGCTATCCGTATCATGCGAATCCCCCTTTTTTCAAGTGGCGGTCCATCCCCAAACGGTCAATCCCGGAAAGGGCAAGGGCTCCGCTCGAGCGAGGGTAGAATTGCACTGCGACCCTCAAACCCCCGAGGGGGAAGTAGGATGGACTCGGTTGGTGGGGCGCCGGGGCGAGGAGGAACACCGCATCTGGCTCAAAGTCACCGCTCTCTCCTCCCAGCCCAAGCTGGAGTTCTCCCGGGGAGTGGCGTTGACCGGCGAGGGATACACCGACCCGGAGCTACAAGTATTTACTGGCAAAGCCCTCACCTGGAAGATCGCCGCCACCAATCAAGGCGGGGCTGAGGACATCTACGAACTGGGATACCAGGCGAACTTCCCCTGCCAGGTCACCTTCCGCGACCGTTCAGGCAGAAAAATCGATAAAGTGAAACTACATGGCGTTACTCGTAACTTGCTCTACGCAAAACCCTTCGAATTAAAAGCCGAAGTTGTTCCCTTGGCGGAACTACCTAAAAATCAGCCCCAGACTTTAAGCTTCACCCTGGGACCGGGGGAACAATCCTCATCGGTAGCGAGCCTGGAGGCGCGAGTGATGAACCCAGGAATGCTCTTCTGTGTCAATGACCTGTCGGGCCTGCGCCCCCATCCCCACCAGGTCATGCCTGGAGAGACCACCTCCTTTATCTTCCACCTGAGCAACCTGGACGCGCAAACCACCGATATTGAGCTGACCCTCTCCGGTCAGCGCCAAGACTGGAAGGTGGACCTGGAGCGGAAAACCATCCAATCGCTTCCTCCAGGGGAGACGGAACAGGTGTACCTGGAGGTAACCCCTCCCAAAGACGCTCGAGTTGGGGAAATCCTTTTCCTGGACGTGAGCGCCGAAAGCGGCACCGGCAGGAGGGAAACCCTCCAGGTGGCGGTGGAGGTGACCGGAACTCGTAATATCTATTACTTCTCCATCGACTCAATGAATCCGGAATACCTCTATCTCAACCGAGAAGGGACCGGTCCTGGCTCTGAGGGGGATTGGCTCATGCCCAACCTCCACGCTTTCCTTGAAAGCGGCGTCAATTACACCAACGCCAAATGTTATCTTCCCTCAGCCACCGACATGAACCATACCAACGCTCTGGCGGGCACCTTAACCGGCACCCAGGGCATCTATATGGTAGGGGGGACCTACGCTAGATTCACCGAGCATGATGAGGTGATAGCTCGATCCAACTCCATGGAACAGATGTATTATGGAGAAGAAGGCAAACCGCTGAAACGAATCTATGAGGTGGCTAAAGAACAGACTGGAGGTAAAGCCCTCTGTGGCTTCTGGTCCAACAAGGATTGGCTGGCGAATTTAGAGGGGGAGAAGACCGTGGAGATCATCGGAAATAGCGAGCGATGGCCCTTCTTCTTCATGCCTCCCTGGAAATACCGCGCGGCGGGAGACCCACAAAGCGACGAAAATCCTCAGGACCGTCTCTCCGCTTCCTTCGGCGACTGCTGCATGCACAGCAATAACGCCGAGGAGACCACTATACCCACAATGCTGGGACAGTTCGACTTATACCTGGCCTTCAGGTTTTTAAATATGCCCATATCCTTGCTTTTTGGGAAAGTGCCGGGGATGCACGCCGAAGATCGTTATATCGCCGAATCTTTTATACGTTCCGTCCTGGAAGAGGACCCAGATGTCTGCTACGTCAACCTCGCCGATTTGGACAATACCGGACATTTCACTGGAGCGTCCTGGTTTTTAGAGGAATGGGAACCGGGTGGTAAAAAGGGGATTGAAAACGATCGAAGCAGGTTCAGCCCTTGGCCTCGCCGGGAGGAGTGTCTGGACATATTGAGGGAAGCAGACCTGCTCTTCGGGGAATTCATCCGTCTGCTCAAAGACCGTGGGGTCTACGACAATAGCATAATCGTCTTCCTCTCCGACCACGGTATGGAGAACGCGAAGGACCCGGAGGAGGGTTACCAGTTTATAGATTTGCGGGAAATCCTGAGAAAAAATGGCTTCCTCCACCGTGAGGATTACTTCGAGTCCGGGGGGACCGAGATCAACCTGATCTGGTGCGATGACCCCACAAAGACAGAGCTCATCGAGAAGGTGTTGGAGGACTATACTGTAGAGGACAAGGAATTGGGGACGGTGCATCCACTATGCGTGATCAATCGTCAGGAGATGCGGGATGGGGTGGATTACGGCAAGTTCGGCCGAGTGCGACCCAGGGAGCTATACTCCGAATATTGGATAAACCACCCCGAAGCCAGGGAAGGTCAGCGCTGGCCCAACCTTTTCGTCTTTCCCCTCTATAACTACCAGCAGGCGGCTCACGGGGATATCTTCGCTACCGGAAATAACGCGGTGGGAATCAAGCTGGGAATCAAGCTGGCGGAATCGGTGATCATCGGCATGCCTGGCACGCATGGGGGGCTTCAGACTACCAGCATCCCCCTTATCTTCAAAGCTCCCGCTGGCTATCCTCTTTACTCTGGAGGCACGGAGTATGACGGAGAGGTGGAAGTTGGAGACATCGCCCCCACCATCTACCGCATCATGGGTTGGCCCTTCCCGGAAAACGTGGATGGAAAGCCCCTACAAGCCCGCGGGAGGTGATGAATATCATGCTTGGGACTTGAGGCCGCATCTGAGTATCTCATTTTATCCACTTCAGCAGATGGGTTGTTGTAGTGGATAAATTTGAGGGTAGCTCGATTTTTCCGGCTGAGAAAGGTTACACAAGGTTCAGTGTCGGCAATTTCCGTCTGAAAATCGTTTGAAGCCCGCTCGGGAAGGCGGATACTTAACCTCTAGTCGATCATGATGTTAATAGCTAGTAGCGATAATGAATTCACGGCTCGTAATTTTCTTCATCCCTTTTTATTCATTGTTGCTCATTTTGATATTATTCAACATGTCAAATTTCCCATCGAGCTCGCGTCTTTTTCGAGTAAATGCTCAATTTACTCGACAATTAATAAAACATATATTAGCCGACCTTCTCGATTTGTTCCTAGCACCCAGGAGGTAAGAAAATGAGTTATAGAAGGGCATCAAACAGCTATAGAAAAAGGAAGTCGCGCATCCTCTATCAAGTTACCTTTTTAATAGTGTTGGTTTTGACCGCCACCGGAGTGGCCACATTTTTTATCGCGAGCAATTCGGAAGAACGCCTAATCAATAAGAGTATCGACAGGCTGGTCATCACCGAGGCGGAGAATATCTATTCCAGTTATGATTACATTATCGAGATACTCTACCCTGTCTATCTGGAAAAGTGCCTGAAGTTTAGTTTCGAGGAACTAGCTAAAGCTTATAAGGAAAGTCGGATCACCGAGCTCCAGGAAACAGTAAATAAGCAACTGAAGACCATGGTGGAAACTGGGCTGCTGGGGCTTAGATACAATTTGTTTATCTTCGTCACCTCTCCCTTATCGCCAGACAACACCCTTTATTGCTCCAGTGACCCCAGCCTCATCTTCAACTGGCAGGTTCCCGACTACATCTCCAACGCCATTAAAATTGGAACCCCTTACATCTATATGGAAAGGGGCTGTCCGGAACTGGGTCTACAGGATGAATGCCTCATTGTTATTAAAAAATTCGCTGTGCCGGGCTTCGACTTCGTCTCCGGCTTCGTGGGGGTAAAAACCATGCACGACGAGATCTCCTCTATCAAAGAATTCTACAACGACAACAAGAAGAGGACCAATATATATTTAGCGCTGATCATCCTGGCATCTATCCTGGTGGTGGTGCTCATCACCTTTTTCATTCTAAGCTACCTGATTAGGAAGCGCATCACCCAACCCATCGAGGAACTGTCGGCGACGGCGAAACGGGTGATGGGGGGCGACTTGGACGTAGAAATTGAAGTGCGCAAGGGCGAGGAGTTCGAGCACCTCAAGTTAGCTTTCCGAGAGATGGTGGAGAGATGGCGCGATCTGGTGGAGAGGTCCACCAAGGGTGATTAGACAGGATTGAGGGCGGAAACTATCTGAATAAAAGTTTTGCGCCTGATCAATTAAGCAAGCTCGTAGTTTAATCGGAACTTAATTTTGTCTGACGCCTCCAAGTGGTCGCAACCATCAACCGTTCTTTTCCTGTGCTTTACCTTACTCCTGGCCAAAGCGTTCCATCAGCCTGGCGAAGGGAAGTTCGTAGTTCATGCTAGGGGGAATAGGATAGCGAACACCCCGACCTGAGGTCGCCTCCAAGCCTTCCAGAATCCTGTCCGTCCAAGCCGCAGGGAAAGAACACGCCATCTCGCCGTCTTGAGTAGCGGCGAAGACGCGATCCCCGTTGCCAGGAAGCACCATGCGCGGGCGATCCTTCAAGAAAGGCAAGATCACCCCGTCGTTGCAGGAGCCCCCTATACCTCCGAAAGCGCCGGTGACCTTCTCCCCCTCCCAACGGGAGATGGCCTGGGCTAGGCGCATCATCTGGGCGGGATTCCCGTAAACCATGATGAGATGAGGCTCCACGCGAGTCCTGGTAAGTGGGGATAATATTAACATATCGTAATTGTATGGCGGCAGCTTACCCAGCCCTTCCACCCTCGTTTGAGCGGCTTTCTCGTCCCGCGCATAATTCATAGCTTGGAAGAAGCCAACCATTAAAGCTGGGTCAATCTCCGGACTCCACCCCATGGATATGGTTGCCAGAGGGCAGCTGGAGTCCTCCTTTCCCATGGCTACGGTCCAGCCCATGCGGCGTGCTAAGGTGATAGCCTGACAGAGGGCGATGGGGACGCCTACTTCTTCCAGGGGCCTGCGCGCTCCCTGAGGGAGTTCTTCTCCCTTAGCGAGGAAATGTATCGCCAGGGGGAAGGTGGAGGGCCGCAAGTACCTCTCCAAAGCCTCTCCCGCGCTTCTCCATTTCTCCATGATGTCCCCTCCTTTATCGCTAACCAATTAAAACAATTTCAAACCAATCAATAGCTGAGAACGGCAATTGCCTAGCCGCGTATCTGTATGGAGGCAAGGAATATTCGAGGCCGATTATCTCATTATAAATATTTAAATTACATTTTGTAAATAATTCTCTACATAACATTCTTCTAGTTAATTAAAGGTTTTCAACTGATCGCGCTTTAGGATCCAATCACAGATTTAACATCATCAGTCTTTCAACATACTGACGATATATTCTTGTAAAGTGGGTATAGGTTTGGCGCCAGCTCTGCGTCGCAGGGAAACAGCCCCTTCCGAACAGGAGGAAACGCACACCCCACAACCTAGACAGAGATCGGCATCCACCCTGGCGACCTCCTCATCGCCCAGGGTTATCGCCCCTACAGGGCAGCGCTCCTCACAGGTGGCGCAAGCGGTGCAAGAATTTGTATCCACTGCCGCCATATAACTGGAAGGAGAGATGGCGTGTGGGAACCCCAAGTTTTTTCTCGCTTGAAGAAAAGCGCAGCAACATCCACAACAGCAACATAGAGTGGCGATCTTCCCTTGGTAATTCTCCACCGAGAATACCAGTCCTTCCCGGTGTGCTTCGCTTAACTTCTCCCATGTTTCCTCCAGGCTAAGGGGGCGTCCCATCCCCTGGTCCACGATATACTCACCCATAGACCCAAAATGGAAACAGTTCTCCCGCTCATGGTTGCACCCCTCGCCTTGATAGGCCTTCATCTGCCGGCAGGGACAGTAAGCAACCGCGATATAATCGGCCCCCTCAACCAACTGCATGACGGTCTCATAGGGCAAAACTTCCGAGGCGGTGTCGATCTCCGCCTCCACCGGCACCACCCTCAGCAGGGGTACTTCCCTCTCTCCTATCTCTCTACCCCAACCGGAAACCAGATACTTGGTCCACAAAGGTGCGAGCCTGCGCACTTCATGGTTGTCCTTGCCAGGCCAGAAAGGAGTCTCCGCAATGCCCACCAACGTGGGCAGCAGGCGATATTTTACCTCATCGCCCCGTCTTTTCCTGAAGACGGTCCCTTTGGAGGCCATGCGCTCCAACATCTCTCCCAATTCCTGGGGATGCCTGTTTAGCATTTCTGCCAGTTCTTCCAGGGTTTGGGAGGAGAAAGGAAGCCTCACAGCCAGTTCCGCCTCCTCGGGGGTGTAGAGTATCCGCAGAATCTCCAGTAGCTCCTCGCTCAAGGGCGCCCCAATGGGGGCCTCGTCCAGGTGCTCCGCCAGCTCCACGTACACATCCTTCTCTGCCAACGCCCTCACCTCCGCCTCATCTTCCCGTGAAACACCTTCATCTTACATCTTGAGAGCGCGTTAAGGAAACTAGTTTATGTTTGTAAACAAGCCATGCCAGGAAAAGGACAATTCCTTCGTTTATTGCCGGGTAGACTTTTCCACCTTCGTCTTCCTTTCTCAATATTAGTATGGCTACTAAATGTAAATCCTCACCCCGACATCGCGCCGCGACGCGAATACCAAATCCCAGAGGTTTGAGCATCACTTTCTTTTCTGATATAAATTCATCGGGATGAAATTTTTTTATTAGGGTATGGACTTTAGCCCAGCGAAGAAAGGGTTCGGAAACCCGGGAAGGCAGAAACCAGGTTTTCGGGTTGGCCTATGAAAGGAGGCTTATCATGTTCAACGGTATCTTTCATATCCCCAAACCAGAGAACGAACCGGTCTTGTCCTATGAACCAGGAAGCAGAGAACGGGCGGAGCTCAAAGCCAGGCTCAATGATATGCTGGCCAACCCCGTGGAAGTTCCTTGCATCATCGGGGGCAGAGAGGTTACCACTGGGGATTTGGTGGAGATGAGGGCTCCCCACAACCATACCCAGGTTCTGGGGAGATACCATCGCGCAGGTCCCCGGGAAGCTGAGATGGCAATAGACGCCGCCAACCAGGCCAAAGGGGAATGGAGCGAGGTAGAGTGGTCCTCCCGAGCCACCGTTCTGTTGAAAGCCGCGGAGCTCCTCTCCGGCAAATACCGCCAGATCCTCAACGCCGCCACCATGTTGTGCATGAGCAAATCCGTCCATCAGGCGGAGATCGACTCCGCCTGCGAGCTCATCGACTTCTGGCGTTTCAACCCTTACTTCATGACCCAGGTCTACGACGACCAGCCTATATCCGTAAAAGGAGTGCTCAATTACATGGAGCACCGTCCCCTGGAGGGCTTCGTCTTCGCCATCTCGCCTTTCAACTTCACCTCCATAGCGGGAAACCTTCCCACCGCACCGGCGTTGATGGGCAACGCGGTGGTTTGGAAGCCTTCCTCCTTGGCGGTGCTGCCAGCTTATTACATCATGCAGATTCTCAAGGAGGCGGGGATGCCCGACGGGGTCATCAACATGGTACCGGGGCCGGGACCGGTCATAGGACCACCTGTACTCAACCACATCGACCTGGGAGGGGTGCATTTCACCGGGTCAACTTATGTCTTTTCCACCATCTGGCTAACCATCGGATCGGATATCCGCAAATACGCCGACTACCCCCGCATCGTGGGCGAGACCGGCGGCAAGGACTTCATCTTCGCCCACGCCTCCGCGGATATAGACGCCCTGGTGACAGCTATCGTGCGTGGAGGTTTCGAATACCAAGGTCAGAAATGTTCCGCCCCCAGCCGCATCTATATACCGGACAGCATATGGCCGCGGGTAAAGGAACAGTTACTGGACGAAGTGGCCACCATAAAGATGGGCGACGTCTGCGATTTCAGGAACTTCATGAACGCGGTTATAGATGGCGAGTCTTTTAAGAAGATCTCCGAGTACATCGAGTTCGCCAGAGAGGACCCCAACCTGGAGATTCTCTGCGGGGGCAATTGCGATCAGTCAGAGGGCTATTTCATTGAGCCCACGGTGGTCCAAACTAAAGACCCTCACTCCCGACTGATGTGCGAGGAGATCTTTGGGCCGGTGGTTACCATTTTCGTCTACCCGGAAAAGCAGTACGAAGAGACTCTGGAACTCTGCGATGGAACCAGCCCCTACGCCTTGACTGGCGCCATCTTCGCCCAGGATCGCTTTGCCATCATAAAAGCCTTGAAAGCGCTCCGCCACTCAGCCGGCAACTTTTACATCAACGACAAGCCCACCGGAGCGGTGGTGGGACAGCAGCCCTTCGGTGGCTCTCGCGCCTCCGGCACCAACGACAAAGCGGGAAGCTGGCTTAACCTGGAAAGATGGATCTCGCCCCGCTCCATTAAGGAGAACTTTCTTCCCCCCACCAATTACCGGTACAAGTTTATGGAGAAAGAATAAGAGAAAGACTCGCTCAATATGGATTCCCTTATATGTCGACGAGAAAAGGCTTGATCATTAGAAATAGCCGTTAATTTGACCTGGAATCGGCGCGGGTCTGCCTAAACGCTCGAGGGGGAACGAAATGACCATGGGCAGACGCTGAGTTGCTTAGATACTATCATACTAAATATTATGTGGACCACTATCATCTAACTGAATGCTTTCTCGGACCGCTAAGATTAACCTTCGCCGTGGAAGTCTTTTTAGTCATTTCTTACATTATGTTAATATTTTAGTGTACAAATTAAAGCGAAAGATTGTTGGTCGTTTATCTCCACAAACGGCAAACCAGCATTTCTTTCCCAACGTATACTTTCTGGAGACCAATGAGGCAAGCATATTCTCAACAAGTCGGGACGGACCAAATCCATCGATTCTGATAAAATAAGCATAAAGGAGGGTTGGATGGGAACAATTTTAATCATCATAGGATCTCTAGCCTGCCTAGTGGGAATTTTTCTGCTCCTGACCGGGATGAGACCCGCGAGCAGATATTGGTTGATCAAACGCTCTCCTCTGATAACTCTAGCCGCTTTGAGTGAGAAACCCGCCAACAGGAGGGGTTTCCGAGTAGCAGTATCCGGCATCGTAGAATCGGAGAGAGAGCTCATCGCCCCTGGTTCCAAGACTCCTTGTGTCTATTTCCGTCATCAAGTGGATAGACGACTCGAATTGAAGAAGTTCACCGATATGGCCGACTCTTACCTGGAACCTACCTGGGACCGCCTGCACGATTGGAGCGTTTCCGTGCCTTTCCGGCTGGTGGAAAACCACGCCACCGTCCAGGTGAATCCTCGTGGAGCAAGTTTTATAGCTAAACAGGTTTTGCTCGAAGACGAATCGGCTCCCGGATATGGTCCCAGCAAATGGTCCCCGGAAGAAGAACCCTCCTCAAGAACTCCATACGAATTTAGGAAGGTATCGGAGGTTCACCGGGTAACCGAGTGGGTAATCCCCACCGAGCACCGGGTTTGCCTCTTCGGAATAGCGAGGAAAGAAGGTGGGACGCTGGTTTTCAGCGGCGATCCCGGTCCTCTTATTATCAGCCATTTCCCCCGCGATGAGACCCTGAGTGAGTTCCAAAAAGGTTTTGTTATGTTAATTTTAGGATTGATCACGGCGTTTGCCGGGTTGCTTATGTCCCTGGTCGCAGTTCTGCTCTAAGTGTCTCTCTCTAAAAGCAAGGATATGCAATTTTCATCTATTGCGAAAATGAAGGCTACTATTCGCTGTCCCGGTGCACATGTCGTCATAAACGTATACGATTTTCACCTATTGCAGATATGAAAGCGACGGGCAATTTATCTTAAAAGTAATCGGCTCTACAAACTTTATAACCTCAACCCGATATTTAGCTCTATATATATTGGTCATACGCAAGATCGAAAGCGACATGCCGTCAAAACAGTCACCCCCAGCGAACCAGGGATAACTTGGTTGGGTTAGCACTCTTTACGTACCGCAACCTCGAAATAGAGAGAAGACTCAGCAACCGCAGAAAAGAAAGTGATCCTCAAACTTCGCGAGAATCGCTTTCTAATAAATATCCCGCACCGACGAAGATGGCATAAGGGAAAATGCTTTTTAAGTTTGCTATGATCTTTTTTTACGCGCATTTTTATACCACTTGACTTTAACTCCCCGGCTATTTATGAACCTTGCTTTTTCCGCCACAAACGGGACAGGTGATAACCTCGGTAATCTTTCCGGTTCCTCCGCACGCACCGCACGGTCGATACCTTCAGGTAGGGCTCCAACCAACCGCCACACGCCTCACAAGTTTTAGTCAAATCTATTTTTCACTTCCCGCCGCATTTCGTGCAAGTGGTGTAGGCTGACCCTTGACTCACCGTGATGGTCACATGAGTTCCCTCGGGGAAGGAAGCTCCCTGAGCCAGGCTGCTGGCGCAAACCAAACCACGGGCGATGGATTCGGATAAACGCGGGCTACTTCCACATGAAAACCCAATTCATTGACGAGGGCCAGCTTGAGTCTCCGCCATCCCGATTACCGCAGGCATGATAGCCATATAACTGTGTTACAATTGTTTCGATAACGCATTCTTATCAAAAGGAGTTGAAAGAACTTTGAAAAGGCTCGCTTACATCAAATACATAACCCTACTATTGGCTTTAATAATAATCTTCGCAGGTTGCGGCAAGAAAGCCGATACTACCCCAGAAGGACGTAACGGTCAAGCAACCGACAAAGCGCAGCTGATTTTTTTCACCCAGCCCGGTTGAGGTCCCTGTATACCCGCTGAGGCCCTGGTGCAGGACCTGTTGAAGGAAATAAGGGACCAGGTGGATTACCTAAAGGTGGACGTTAGGAAAGACCCGCAGACCGCCAGAAAGTATAGGGTGCAGGCGACTCCAACCATAGTTATCCTGGACAAATCGGGCAGGTTGGTGAAGACGCTGGTGGGTGTGCCCACTTACGCTGAGCTAAAGGGCGCTGTAAACGAGGCAGTCAAATAATTTGGTCAGGACTTCCCGCCCGCTCTCAGATTGGCTCCATTCCTGAAAAATCCAGAGGTTATCGCCTTCTCCGGACATGCTTTCTTGCACTCCAAGCATCTGATACATTGGGGAGAGTTGGGATCTTGGAAGATATGGATATCCACGGGACAAACCCTCTTACATCTCCCGCAGCCCTCGCACTTAGAATCATCGATGGCTAAGCGATAGAGGCTGAAGCGATTAAACAATCCCAGCATGGCCCCCAGAGGGCAGATCACCCTGCAGAAGGGACGTTTAGAAGCTACCATCCAGGCGAGGAAGACACCCAATAGACCCAGTTTGAACCAGAAAAACCATCCCACGGGAGGAAGAGTAGCTTCCGGCGGCAGCAACTTCAAAGGGATGGCTCCCTCTAGCGCTCCCGCCGGGCATAGCCTGGAAAACCAGCTCACACCGGTTATTAAGGGAATTAGCGCCACCGCTATCATCAAGAAGAGATACCTCCCCCACCCCATCCAGCGGGGAAGACCCAGTTTCGTAGTGGGGATTTTGTATAGCATGTCCTGGAGTAGGCCGAAGGGACAGATCCAACCGCAGGGAAGGCGTCCAAGGATCGCCCCCACCAAGCCCACTGAGCCCAGCACGTAGAGAAGGGCTCCCCAAGCCTGGGCGAAGTAGGCCTTGGTCCTGGACGAAAAAAGGACAAAGGCTTGCTGTAAGCTACCGATGGGGCAGGAGAAGACGGCCAGTGGGCAAGCGTAGCAGTTTAGTCCAGGAACACATAAGTTCTTCAGCCAACCCTGGTAGATAGTCCTCGTGGAGAAATAAGAGAAATAAGGGTTGATGGCGAGTGCGCTTAAAACCTGGCTTACCCTCCGTGTGCGCATTTTCTATATTAGCCCGATACAGTCGAGACAGATAATAACGGCATGGTATAAGACGGTGCGAGGTCCATCCCAAAACAAAGACAAAACTATCATTAGGGCAAAAAGAATTATCAGCAAAAGGGCTGGCTTAAATCTTTTTAAAAAGAGCAAGTTCTTTTCGCGCATTGTTTTTCATATTCTGGATGTGCCTTCTTATCCATTTTAACAAAACTTAGCTCATTAAGACATAATGTCTTGTTTTTTCAAACACTTACACCTCGTCAGATAATTAAACAATCGTTAAGTAAACTTTATCCCACTCTTCTTAATTGTTTAAATGCCTAAGCATAAGCAAATATAGCTTCATGGGGCTATGGCCTTTGGTTGAGTTGATTCACTAACCAACGCTCAGCTTAAATTTCCCATGTGCGCCTCCTTAAAATATACAGTCCTCTATTCGTATATCCTAATTCTGCTAATGAAGAAGCGTTCTTTTCACCTGGAATCGCTTGGTCGCTAAGATATTCACAAAAATAATTATATCAACGATTTATTATGCGCCACTTCTTCTGCTTCCCCAAGTTAAAGAAGGGGAACTATCAACGCGATATAACCGATCTCAATCACTTTAGTTCTCAGTAAAATTGATCCTCGCGTTAAGGAAACTCGTCAATTTTATAACCATTATGAAATACTCTCATGTAGATGGAAATCGAGTGAAAAACGTTACGGTGCCATCGTTCAGTGAAAACCATATCCGGGTTCTTCCCGCTTAGGTAAAACAATCGTTGTTTTATCAAAATCTCAGTTCATTATTGCCCATTTTCCTGCGCTCAACGCTGGCAACAGCGCAATCTATATTCTTAATTTCAGGTGACATCCGCAAACTTCTCGATGCGCCGGAAAGCCTCGGTGAGCATCAAATCGCCGTCTTCCACCCTAATCTCGATGGCTTTTTTGGGACAGACCGAGGCGCATATACCGCAGCCCTTGCACTCATCGGAGATCCTCGCCATCTTATCCTCTATGGAGATGGCATGGGCGAAACAGCGGTCCACGCACTTCCCGCACCCATTACAACGGTTAGTCACGCTGATGTTCAGCCCTTGAAGTCTATTCATACGCTTCCTCATCTCCGGAGCCCAGCTCGCCATGTTGCGCATGGCGATGCAGCAGCAGGGGCAACAGAAACAGAGGGTGAGAAAGCGATTCCGGAATTTTTTTTCGATCCCCAGCATGAAAGGATCCGGGTCTACCCTGCCAATCTGAAGTATTAACCCTGATTGAACCGCTCTATCCACGTGATGGAGAGCTTCCTCCACGGAAAGAGTCCTCCCCATGCTGGGATGAATCTGCCGGGCGCCCTCACCCATAAATATGCAACCTATCTCCATGGGATATCTCTCGCAGCGACATCCCACCCGACACATACACATAGGCAGGACAAAACGATAGGCGGAGCGCCTGATCATCTCCTCCACCACCTGACGGGGTATAACCGTTGATTCTCCCTGCTCCAACTCCTTATTGACGGGAACGAAAGTGACGTTGTAATGCTCATCATTGATTAGGTACTGAGAGATCTTGCCCAACAATGGCCAAGAGGTAGTCCGAGCCCAGAAATCGGTCAAGGGCTGCCAGAAAGGTATGGCCCAGAGAAAGGTTCTCCATTCAGTCTTCTTCCATAACATAGCCGCCCCCCTTTTTTACTATCTTCTTCCTGTAAATTCCTATAATAGAGAAGTCAATTCCTTTACCCGTTGCCTCTCTTTAAGGTTCAAATTATTCAGCTTTTTTGTTAATTATTCCCGCAACAAAATTTTTGTAACGTGAAAATTTAAAGTGGGATAATCGCTGAAGAATCTATTGCGATAAAGGAGGGCGGGAAAAGACTGACCTCGTCTATTTATCCCTTAAAGCTCCCTAAACCATTCCGCATGTCGCCACCTCTGCCGCGGTTATCGCTAGGTCACTGTGGCGGACCTACTTATAGGTCGCTCTCCAAAATATTCGGTGAGAAAACCGCGTCAACTGGGCCTTCGGAGGCAGATGCGACAAGCCTAAAGCCTTTCGGTTGTTTTTCACAAAGTTTTATAAATTAACTGAACGCACCCATTAACTTATTCGTATCTTGCGCCCAATTGGAGATTCTTTCACTGAAAAAGTAGAATTAACTCAATCCAAGTCAACTTCAATTCCGCAGTTTCTGCACCTCTTCGCGCCACGGAACAGCCGATAGCCACACTGAGGACAATGATAGCGCTTCTCCTCCTCATGGACCCATTTTTCTGTCCCCAGCTTTCTCCACGCGGGTATAGCGCGCAACATCACCTTTTTCCCCACCGGGTAGGGAAATTCGCGCACGAAGTCGCAAGGCCAATCCTCACACTGGTGACATCCCTGGATACCTCTTTCGGCGCAACAGTCCCGTACTGGGCAGATGATGCAATAGATAAACTTATCATCTGAGAGACAACCCTGGCAGCGGATCTGCTCGGTGGAACTCAGGCCATATACTCCCAGTAGCCGCTCTTTGAATTTCTCGTTGTTATCACGGTAGGCAATGAGCACGGCGCATACCCCACAGTAGAGCCCGCATGGCGCCAACAAATTTCTATCGATTTCCAGCTTCCCCCACCTCCATAAAATATAAAAAGTTCTACTTATCCCATATCTCCCATTAGGTTTGATTGTATCAATTTGATGAGCGATCATATCGCACAAAAGCATAGCGGTACTATATTTCTCCCTTCAGGGCTGATTGTATCAACTTGATACACCTGGAACAATCGCCTCCCAACGGGATGTCCTTTTCTTCTGATAAAATATCAACGATGCAGCGAGATTGTAGCAAGACTCAAAAGCGTCTTGGTAAGTGTCAGATTCCAAGAAGGAGCGATATGCAGACCGATTTTGGGAAGGTATCCTTTTCGATACGAATGAAGGTAAAAAGTGGTTTTAGTGAGCTTCGAAGACCAGCGATAGATACAAGTAAAGGTTTTCTTTTGGATATGAATGAAAAGAGAGGTTTATCGAGTTTTAAAGGAGGATTATGGAGACCGATCCCAGGAAGGTAAAGAGAATGGCCGCTAAAAGAGAGGATGAGATGGAGGCCTTCTGCCTCAGTTTGAAGGATTGCGGTGTATCCTCCAGGAATTTAGATGCCATGTTGAGGAAGAGCCTTCGCCAGGTCATTCCCCAGCTGGACTGCACCAAGTGCGCCTCCTGTTGCAAGGAGGCTTACGTGGTAGTGGACACCGATGATATAGCCCGGATGGCACAAGCTCTGGGCATGAAGCGCTCGGAGTTTCGGGCGGAATACATTGGGAAAAATGAGGAGGGGGACACGGTCTTTAACCGGCGGCCCTGTCCTTTTCTACGCAGAAACCTTTGTACCCAGTACGACTCCCGACCCGAATGCTGCCGCCAATACCCCCAATCCCTGGCGGTGGACTGCACCGAGAAACTGGAGAACCTGAGCGCCAATTACTTGGTCTGTCCCGCAGTATTCCATGCCCTGGAGCAACTCCGCGAATCCCTCCCAGCGGTAACTACCAGGCGGGAACAAAAATCCAATAGAAAAAAGACTGGAAAACCATAATAGCGGGAATCCTAATTCCTCAAGAACCAAGTCTTTTTAAACCCAAACACTAACTTGAGAGTTTGGGGGATTCCCCATGCCCATTTCTCCTGGAGCATAAGTTTTCAACTATAGGATAACCGCGAGGCCGCTTACCCGGTGAAAGGTTATGATGAAGGAAGGGTCGCTTTTTGTCACAGCCAACCACAAGGTTCGAAAGAGCATGCTCACGTAGCCGATAGTGGCAAATCCTAGGCGCTAGCAAGAACCCGAAACGATCTTTTGATTCTTACAACGTACGATCCTTCAGATGCGGAACTTTTCCACCAGTCCCTTCATCTTCTCCGCGAGTGCCGAGAGTTCCACACTAGTGGAAGCCAGCTCCTGCATGGAGGCGGTCTGCTCCTCCACCGAGGCAGAAAGTTCCTCGCTGGAAGCAGCGTTCGCCTCGGCGATATTGCGGATATCCCCCATCGCCTCTAGAGCCTTTCTCCCCAATTCCAGATGCCTTTGCGAGGTCTCCGAAATAAGCGTGGATAGCTCCTCGGTCTTAATCACGAACTCATATATGCGTTCCAATGAATTGCCCACTATCTGGGTGGCCTCCATCCCGGAAGTGACCTCCTCGGCTCCTCGATGGGTCGCCTCTACCGCGCTGGCAGCGAATCTCTGAATCTCTCTCACCAGCCCGGCTATGCGAGAGGTGGACTTGGAAGACTCCTCGGCTAGCTTGCGCACTTCCTCCGCTACCACTGAGAACCCCCTGCCGTGTTCCTGGGCTCTCGCAGCCTCGATAGCCGCGTTCAGCGCCAGTAGATTGGTTTGATCGGATATATTGTCGATAATTTCCACGATCACTCCGATCTCCCCGGAGAGCTCGCTCAAGGACTCGATAATGCGTTCCGTCTCCGCGATGGCTTCCTTTGCCTGAGAGAGACGTCCTATGGCGTTCATGGCGTCTTCCTTACCTTTTTCCGCTAGGCTGGAGGAGGTGCGGCTGATCTCCACCCCTGAATCCGCCTGCGCGGTGCTGGACTCCAAGGCTGAGTAGATTTCTTGGGTCAAGGAATAGACGTTATCCGCCTTGCTCGCCTCGGTGGAAGCGTTCTGCGCCAGTTGCTGAATCACCGTGGAGAGTTGCTGGAGAGATGCCTGCATCTCCTCGGTGGTGGCGGAAACCTCTGTCGCACCCACGCTGGCTCTCCCAGCGGCGTTGATGCTCTCAGCGCTGATCTCGCGCAAACTTTTTACCATACGGAAGAAGGATTCGGACAACTCCCCGATCTCGTCGGACGAAGAAACCGGCACGCCCACGGTTAGATCTCCCCCAGAAACCTCTATAGCTTTCTCCTTCAACTCCTCCAACGGTCTCACCACGCTGTCAGAGGTAAGCCAGGTGAGCAGCAGGGCTACCCCGATCACCAAAAGACCGATACAGGCGAAAAAGGTCCCGATGTTGGAGACTCCCTCCATAAAAGGGGGTAGAGGAATGATCTTCACCAACCAGTAACCCGTCTCCCCCACCTCCGCTTTCACCGCCAAGCAGTTCATTCTCCGGTCCATGACGGACGCCTCGCCGGCATCCTCCAGCGCTTCAAGCATTTCCTTTTTCTTCTCGGCGCCGAACCCTCCACCGGTATCAAAGGAATAAACCACTTGGTCAGAAGGGTCCAGCAAAAGCACGCTCTCCTGGCGCGCAAGGAAGAAACGCTGGGCTTTGCTTTCCAACTCAGCGTAATCGCCCTTTAGCACGTCGCCAATCACGCTGTCAGAGAGGAGCGTGACATTCTCGCTTCCTCTCATGCGCATATCTTTCTGGACTATAAAAGTGCTTCTGGTCACCGCGGTCACCCAACCCATAAATACGGGAAAAATAGTGAGCACCGCGGCTAGAGTGATTATTTTGGTTTTTAAAGAGATAGATCCCTTATTACCTTGAGGAATGCCGAAATAGCTGTAGATCTCTCTCCTCAAAGGCTCCATGAGCCGGTAGAGGACATGGTACTCCAGATAAGCGACGGTAAGCGCCAGCGTCAAGCCCAGGAGTAAGTAGTAGGCACATAAGGATCCGTTATATTTTCCTATGAAATAATAGATAAAATCGCCCACTACGACTCCGGCTAAACCCACCAAAAAAGCCACACCAGCGAGTCTCAAGGGATAGGTCTCCATGCTCCTTGCCGCGTTCAGGTCAAAATGGGTCTCTCCGGAGGCTTTCCCCAGTATCGCCATCTCACAGTTGCCCATCACCCGTTTGAAACCGGTGTAGAGAATCAATGCGGCGGGTGGAAGCAGGGCGATGCAAGATACGCCCGTGGCGATGGCGTAGAGGATCATCATTCGTCCATCGAAATTGAATATCAGAAGTACGCAGAGGGTTATCGCTATGATAAAGAAAGACACGGAGATGATGAACCCGAGAACGTTCACCCGCCGTACCAAGGTTCGTAGTTCTTCTCTACTCATATCCTCAATTGCCTTTAATCCGTTATTCCTACGTAGTCTTGCTAAAACAAAATCTATATCAATAAACCACTATATTTTCGGCTTATATGGGATATTCTTTTAGCGAATCACAAATGAATTTTATTTGTTGTTTACAACATGAAAAATTGTTCCTATTCGCAAAGGTTAACAAGACGATATATGAGCTAAAAGGCTATTGTCGAAATCGCGTGGAGAACCCTCATTTTCACCCAGCCAAAACCCCAATGACAAACTCAGTGGCTCTCCACCACGCTCTCCCTTCAAATAGTCTATACTCCCTCTCGCCCTGCCCGAGGGCATGAAAACTAATCATCGCTTCGCTGCAATCACCAAATTTTTTTCTCGTTCCTTAGTCTTTGCGTCCATCCCACGGGTTGCGAGAAAAAGCCCCATAATATACAAATAAACCGTCGGCTTCAATCTCTTGACCCCGGTATCTTAACATGAAGGATAAGAGGGATAAGGATTTTAAAACCAGCATAGTGGATATCTTCAGGTCGATGCGGAAGGATATGCCCAGGCCTACCGTGAGCGCCGACCCCAGAAAGGGAAAGGGACATAAATACAATAAAAAGGACCGTTCCTCCTGGAAAAAAGAGTGGGGAGACAAGAAGGGGTTTTAATCTATCTGTCGCTAGGTGAGTCTCCTCGATGACACCCAAACCTATTCCTTTTTTATAAGAAAAGGTTTTAACCTTTCTGTCGCTAGGTGAGCCCCAAGGACTTTCCGAAAAGCGTGGGCACCCTCATTTCAAAAGGCCCTCCGGAGCGATCTGCCCCTCCGCAGCTTCCTCGAGCTCCGTCGCCAGGGCATCTTCCGTCAACCCTCGCCTGGCTAGCATCTCATGGTAACTGGCCATCTCCGCGATAGCCCTGCAGCCCATCTCCACCGATGAGAACGCCGCTAAATTATTGGGGTCTCCAGGCTCCGGCTCTTCCCCGGTGATCTCCTTGCGGCTCAAGTTGGATACCACGTAGAAGGGTATGCGCAGCTCTCGCATTAGCTCGTAAAGCTCGGTCATATGGGAGAGCAGCTGCAGGTTGACCTGATCCCATATCTCTCTCAAATCCAAACCTCGGTTAGCGAAAGGAGGGGTGCGCACTCCCGGGTCCCGGGGAGAAGCCACGAAGATGAACATGATGGAGTCCACCTCGCCACTGGACATCAAGGTCCTAGTGATGGGAAGGATCACGGAGAAATCCAGACCAGCCACCAAGTCCACCGGGTTTCCAGGAACCCACCATTCCGGTAGGTGCCTGCCTAACTCCTCCAGAACTCGAGGGGAAAGTCGCGCAACCTCCAAACCCTCATCGGTACAGACATCGGAGGCGATCACTCCCAGTCCTCCCCCACCAGTGATGATCCCCACCCTTCTCCCCCGGGGAAGGGGGCGGTGGAGAAAGGAAGCCGCCAGTACCCCCGCTTCCTCCACGGTATGGGCGCGAATCACTCCCGCCTGGCGACAGGCCTTTGAGAAGAGCTCGTCGCTCACCGCCATGGCCCCGGTATGGGAACGCGCCGCGGCCATCCCAGAGCTGGTCCGTCCCCCTTTCATCAACACGATGGGCTTTCTTGCCGATACCTCCCGGGCTACCTCGAAGAAGCGGCGACCGTCGAGGCTACCCTCCACATAGGAGAGGATCACTTGGGTCTCGGGGTCCTCCGCCAGGTAAGAAAAGTAGTCCTCCATGCGGATATCCGCCTCGTTGCCGCTGGATACCGCCTTGCATACCCCCTGGCCACATCGATAGACCTCCCCGATCATCATGTTGAGGATATTTCCGCTCTGGGAAACCATGGATATGCTTCCCGGAGGAGGATAGAGCAGAGGCATCCAGGGGAAAAGGCGGCTCTTAGGACAACTCATCCCCTGTCCATTGGGACCCACCAAGACCATTCCCGCCCTTCGCGCCCTTCTCACCATCTCCTTCTCCAGCTCGGCACTATCCCCGCCCAGCTCCTTGAAACCAGCGCTAATCACCAAAGCCGCCTTCACCCCCTTGGCCCCGCAATCGTCGATGGCATCCGGGACTTGCCTGGCGGGAATGGTGAAGACGGCTAAATCCACCTGATCGGGAATATCTCGCACCGTGGGATAAGCGGGGTGACCCATCACGCTCTGGCGGCTGGGGTTAACCGGGTAGATTTTACCCTCATATCCACCCATAAGAAAGTTATTGAAGACGATAAACCCCCACTTTCTCGCGGTCTCAGTGGCGCCTATGAAAGCGACGGATCTGGGGTTGAAGAGATAATCAAGATTCCTTAGTCTTCGATCCAATCCTGCTGCAACGTCGTTTCGCATACCTTGACACTTTCTTTGAACTGCACAAGCACAACTATATTAAACAGTCAGTAAGTGCCCTCGGTCAAGTAGCGCCATATTCTTCCCTCTTCTCCTTACCTGGAAATGTTAAAGCGTGACCCTTAAAACTTTCGACCCGTAAAAGCTATGACGCCGCAAAACTAAACTTATTTTCACGCCGCGTATCAAAAATCCGGCTATATCGCGCACTGCTTTCCTTTTCCGTTTCTCATGTTACCGTCCCGCAATATCTCATGCCCGTAAGATAACCCTTTCTTTCTAGCATTTACGGTTTTCCGCATCCCGGAAATGGGTATATATATTCGAAAAAATTATTCGAAAAAATCGAAGGGCGCAAGGAGGCGATCGATTGGAGCAGGGGAAGACCTTTTCCGCATTGGTGCGCGGATTACCCGCCATGATACGCATGGAAGAGACCAAGGGTCTGGGAAGAACCCTCAAGAAACAGTGGGGTGGGGGTTGGAACACCCTGAAGATAGTCTACGGGATATTCACCGGTGGGAGGGGTTTGGTCGCCAACCTGAGGGATTTAAGCAAGGTCAAAGTGGGTAAGATCATACCCAACTGGGTACTGGGGATGTGGGATACTTTTCCGGACCGCGAAGCTATTGTGGATGGGGATAAGCGATATACTTTCAGGGAGGTGAAGGAACGGTCCCTGCGCCTGGCTAATGGCCTCCAGTCCCTTGGGGTAAGGCCCAAGGACGCGGTTGCAGCCATGCTCTTCAACAGCTCCGAGTTCTTGGAGACCCTCTACGCCACAAGTCTCATAGGCGCCACCATGCCCTTCGTCAATTGGCACCTCACAGGGGATGAACTGCTCAAGACGGTTAACTTAAGAAAACCTGTCGCCTTGATATTCGATCACGACTTTTTAAGCGAGATAATGGCGATAAAAGGCGGCCTTTCCACGGCAAAGCACCTGATCATGGTGGGCGGGAACGCCTCGCCGCCGGAGGGGATCATCCCCTTCGAAAAATTAATAGTGGATTCCCCAAATCGTCTTCCTCAGGTCGATTTTATCATGGCTTTTAACCCCTACACTGGCGGGACCACCGGTATCCCCAAAAGTTCCAACCTTTACGACAGCCTGGGCTATCTCCTCTCCGACTTAACCGAAGACCCGCGGGAGCCCTTTGAAAGTTACCTCCAATATAACTCCAGAGCCCTAAGCTATTTCTACTGGTTCGGGGGGGAACATATCTCCGACCCTATAACCGGCAACATAAGGTCCTTAATCGTCACTCCCATGTATCACGCGGGAACCGCCGCCTCCTGGGCTCCCTGCTTTATGTTGGGAGGAACGGGAATCATCATGAGGAAATTCGACGCCGAGGAATTCCTCAGACTGATCGAGAGGGAGCGAGTCAACTGGACTTTCGTCGCCCCCACCATCCTTCAGCGGGTACTTGCACTTCCCGATGGGATAAAAAGGAAATATTACCTGGGCTCCATGCGCGCTTTGATCTGCGCAGCGGCGCCCTGCCCGCCCCAGGTCAAGCGAGACATCAACCGACTGTTCATGGAGGGCGGAACAGCCGGTCCGGTTTTTGGAGAGTACTATGGCAGCGCCGAAACCGCCATCATCACCGTGCTTCTACCACGAGATTATCTGGAGAAACCTCGCCGCCTGAACAGCGTAGGCAAGGCGCGCTGCGGCGACTTAGGTATCTACCTGGAAGAGGAGAAACGGTGGGCCGAGCCGGGCGAGGTGGGCAAGGTTATGGGAAGGACTGCCTCCACCCTTTCCCTGCGCTATCCCGGCTCCGAGGAAAAGCTGCATGAATCTTTGAGAATCATCGATGGGCGGGAGTGGTACGACGACGGGCTGCTGGGCTATCTGGATGAAGACGGCTTTCTCTACCTCACGGGAAGGGTGAAGGAGATGATAATCAGCGGGGGAGTGAACATCTATCCTATAGAGATTGAAGAGGTCATTTTACGCCACCCCGACGTTTTTGACGTGGCGGTGGTCAGGCTCCCCCATCCCGATTTAGGAGAAGTTCCTATAGCTTGCGTTCAGCTACATCAGGGAAAGAAGGTGGGAGAGGAGGAGATTCTGGACTTCTGCAGAAAAGAAGGCCTTTTCGGATACAAGATACCGGCTAAGGTGGAATTCCTGGAGGAGCTGCCCCGTCATATAGATGGAAAGATCATCAAAAGTGAGTTGGAGAAGCGCTTCTGGAAAGAGCAGGAGCCGGGAGGATAAAGGAGGATCGATGGAGCTAAAAGAGGTAGTGGTGGTGGAAGCGGTGCGCACGCCCACCGGCAAATCGGGCTGGGCCGGCGCGGCCAAGGGCGGCGTATTTTCCGGGGTGTCAGCTCAGAACCTGCTGGTGGCGGCGCTCCAAGGATTAGTGGAGAGAGTGCGGGAGAAAGCCAAGGATTTCGATCCAGCTAGCATAGAAGACGTTGCGGTGGGATGCTTGAGCCAGATCGGCGAGCAAGGCCTCAACCTGGGAAGGATAGGCGTGCTGGCGGCCGACTTACCGGAGGAGGTGGCGGGATGGACGGTTAACCGCTACTGTAACGCCGGGCTGCAGGCCATCAATTCCCAAGCCCACGCCTTAATGTGCGGTTCGGGAGACATCGCCATCGCCGCGGGAGTAGAAAGCATGAGCCACTACAGCATGGGGTCTGACTTAACCGCGGCTACCCAGGCGGGTTTTCCTGTGTCCATCCACCCCCGCGCCATGGAGAGGGCGGCGCTGCACCCCATGGGGGTGAGCGCCCAAATGGTGGCGGACCGCTTCAATCTCAGCAGGGAGGATATGGACCTCTTCGCCCTCTGGAGTCATCAAAAGGCGGTAAAGGCCATGCGCGAGGAGGAGTGGTACCGCAAGCGGGTAGTTCCGGTGGAAGTTACTGGAGAAGGAGGTCAACCTATCTTAGTGGACAAGGACGAGCCCCCCAGGGAACAAGCCCTGGACGACCCCGAGGCCGCCTTGGAGAAGATCCGCTCCCTCCCCCCCCGATTCCGGGATGACGGTACGGTTACCGCCGCCACCTCCTCCGCTATCGTGGACGGAGCGGCGGCCGTAATGCTCATGACCTGGGAAAAGGCGGATGAGCTAGGCCTTAAGCCCCTGGCGCGCATCGCCTCCACCGCGGTGGCGGGCTCCGAGCCGCTGATTATGCTCCTGGGACCCATCCCGGCCATGAGGAAAGCCTTAAAAAGAGCGGGGATCACCATGGATGACGTTGAGGTCTTCGAACCTAATGAGGCTTTCGCTTCGCCGGTATTGGCTTTCTGTAAGGAATTCGGCTTGGCTTTCGACGATCCCCGCATCAATCCCACCGGAGGCGCCATAGCCATCGGGCACCCCATTGGCTGCTCCGGGGTGCTCTATTTCACCGAGATGGTTCACTGGATGGCGCGCAACAAACTGCGTTACGGGATTCAGACCCTCTGCGGAGGTGGAGGGGTGGGCATCGCCACCGTGGTGGAGGGGATAGATTAGGTAACGTGGATTAGGCATTTCGAAAAATTTGCCTTATTCTTCCAGGGAACGGGGTTATCGACTTATAAGTTTCCAATAATCGGAAACCCCTAGGGCTGAAAGGGGACAATATTGCGGAACTATTTACTCCGGAAAATCCGACTAGTTGTCCTGGGACTTCTCCAGGAATTCCCTCTCCCTGCGAGCCGCTTCCCTGAGCTCCTCCATGCATTGCGTGCTGCAGGTGATGATGAGCAGGCTCTTGTTTCCCTTTCTAAAGATAAGATCATTGGATACTAAAACGGCATACACCGTTTTTAATGAGTGGGCGAGGGGTAGGGGAACGATGACCCCATGTTCCCCATCGAATTCCAAGCCAGGGTAAGGTTGTAGAGTGGCGAAGTGAACCTCTTCCCTTTCTTTGATATCCTTACCACACCACGCGCATCGGAGATATATTCTTCCGTCGATATCCTTTCCCAACCATTTCAGTTCCCGCGCCTCCGCTCTATCAAACTCCCGAAAGTCCTCCTCCGTGAAGAATCCCTCCTCAATCAACCAGGCCCTTATCTTTTCGCACTTCCATGGCAGGATATAAGATTCCTCCTCCAGATAGAGGTGAGATTGATCACCGCCTTCGCCTTCAACGCGCTCCCTAAATAATGTATGGGAGTCTCGCTCGTCCTCATCGGACTCAAAATCGTCCTCAACTTCGCAAGCTCCGCATTCCTCGCAAATAGCCCAGTGCCCACATTCCAAGTCCCCGGATACGATGGGGGCGTAGCACTCCGGGCACCATAAGTATCCGCAATCCCGGCAGAGCCCCACCACCGCCTCCAGCCCCTCTATATCCAGGCAATCTAGGGTATTATCGCTTCCGCAATAAGGACATGGGCCCAACATCACTTCCGAAAGGAACTCCTCACAATCGGAGCGGGGTCGTCGCATAGCTTTCTCCAGCAAATCTCTTATTCTCGGCTCCAGGTATCTCCAGATGGGATGGATATCTTCCGGCCTTCCCCAGGCCATCTCCCCTCCATTCTCTCCAGGAACGCTCATCTACTATCCCCTTTCCCCTGCGTTCCAAACTCTCTTATTTCACTATCCACTATATCGTCATTTTTGTCCATTACCAACTGGGAAGTCTTAAAAAAGCCGCTCGAGCCCGGATGGTTATATTTTATTACAGAATGTAAAATAAATCATGGAGATAGAAGTGGCGGTTATAAGTTTTCCCTGCCATACCTTCGGACGACTTTACGGGGTCAATCGGGTCATATAGGATCGAGTCAGAAAAGTTAAGTAAAATTTCTCTAAAATAATGAAAATCGTTGGGTATCCACCTTTAAATCGTGGATACTTATTTCGAGGATATTTCTCGTAAACATTGTTCCCGATAACAAGACTCATCAAAATTTAAGTCTTTGGCTCAGGGGATTAGCGGAGAAATATGCCCCTTGCGGAAAATTTATCTGGCGTGAAAATGCCTGGCCTCGAGGTAGTGGGATGATGGCTATGCGCGGATTTTCAAATTTAAAAGGATTGTCTATCGCGATCTTGATTCTTTTCACAATCACCTGCGGATGTGGCGGCAAGGGAAATAGCCAAGCCGTGCCCAGGGTATACGGGTACAGGGTGGTGGCGCGTTACCCTCACGACAGCTCTCGCTATACCCAAGGTCTCGTCTTGGACCAAGAATATATCTACGAAAGCACCGGGCTAAGAGGCCATTCCAAGCTGGTGAAATCGAAATTTCCCTCGGGAAAAGAGATGAAAACCATCCATCTTGAATCCGAATATTTCGGCGAAGGCATCACCATTCTGGGCGACGAGATTTTCCAGCTCACCTATAAATCCCACGTCGGTTTCGTGTATGATAAGCGCAATCTGGAACTACGGAGGACCTTCAATTACACCACTGAGGGTTGGGGGCTCACCGACGACGAGAGGGAATTGATTTTAAGCGATGGCACGGCGGTTCTTCGTTTTTTTCATCCTGTATCTCTGGAGGAGACCAGAAGCGTGATGGTAACCGACGAAAATGGACCCGTGGTCAATCTCAACGAGCTGGAATACGCGGAGGGCTTAATCTATGCCAACGTCTGGAAATCGGATCGCGTCGCCATAATCCATCCCATGACTGGGAAAGTGGTGGCATGGCTGGACTTAAGCGGCCTTAACCCCGATCCGGAATGGCTCACCGGAGACTATGTTCTCAACGGCATCGCCTATCATCCGCCAAGTGGGCACTTCCTGGTAACCGGCAAGCGTTGGCCGGAAATCTATGAAATAGAGATACTTCCTCCATAGTGGGACAACAAGATGAATTGATCCCGCATGCCCACATTTTGCATCAATAGCCTCACTTTATGGCGGAGATTTAATCGATATACCTTAAGAAAAGCATCGCTTTATTTACATAGATTATAAATATCAATAACCCCATTTTATGGCGGTGGGGTAATTGGTGTAGGACACATATGTACCGTTCATCCACATAACCTTGCATGGCGGCTGAGATCCTCTAGGAACCACGGGCCTGAGATTGTCGGCAGTGGAGAGAGAGGTAACCTCTTCCACCTTTATCCACTGATTTCCGGTGGCGTCATATTGGAACTTATGTATCTCCAGGTAATTTTGGCCAGGCGGCTTGACGGAACAGTAGCAGATGTGGGGGTCCTCATGGTCTAGGCAGACACCGGGTGAATACTGGCTGGAGGCTCCGGATAACCCTCCGCGATTGGAATCGCCTATCTTGGCTATATCCCAAGAAGAGCCATTCCAGACCGCCGAATAGTACTGATGATTTAAGGTATTGATATTATGGGCGAAGACTATCACCGGATTATTCGAGGAGTCGACCGCCACATCCCAAATCCAGGTATTGCCCCCTCCATAATCATCGCTTTCGAAAACCAATTCCGCGCTTGATTCGGTCACCGGAAGGTTCAGCTCGCCGTCATGGGTCTTCCAGCGAGCACCATCATAATAGAACCAGTAGATGTTCCTGTAGCTCCCGGGCGAACCAGGCGGATTGTGGTCGCACCTCGATCCCGCGATATGAATTTGATCACCCCTTGCCGCCACCTTTATATATAACTCGTTGTATTTATAGGGATCCGGTAAGCTGCGATCGTGGAAATCAATCAGTGTCACTCCTTTAAGAGATGGGTCGGGTACCCAGGAGGTCCCATCATCATCGGAATATCTAAATCTGGTCTTAAAATGGTCGGGGTCTCCGTTGAAACGGTAAAAGAGCCATAGTCTATCGTCGGAGGTTCTCACCAGGTTGGGATAGGTGCAGGAATACTCGCTGGTGACCTCCACCGTATTTCCCCACGAGGAAATATCCTCCGGGGAAGCGCTCCTCTGCATCTGAACCTTCGCCGTGGTTGCAGGCGGGTGCTTGGTATAGAAGATTAGTATTTTACCGTCCAGGCCCGGAACGATAGCAGGCGCGTCATGGTCATCCCTCACGGACCAGTCGTTCCTCACCGTTATCGGAGCGGATGTAATTCCTTGGTCGTGATCGAGATAAGCCACCATGATATCGGCATTGTCCGGCGAGTCATTATCTACCCATCCGAAATAAGTCCTGTGATGAGCGCCGGCATAGTAGCAGGCCCGAGGATCCTGGAACCAGCACCAACCTCCCGCCAGCGGATCGGGATTGGGGGTCTGGTAACACGAGGGCTCAACTCCACCCACGGCGCAAAGAGCTAAAATCACCACGCTCGCCATCATCGCGCACAGTTCGATTGTCTTCTTTTTTTCTCAACATGCCCCGTCCCTCCATTTATCTGGATAAGCTCATAAATTCGAAACTAAGTTATCTCCAAAAGGCGGCTTATTATCGCAATCCTCGTACAAATCCTAAAATGACCATAAACGATTATAACCTAAGCGAGCTCAAGCATAAATTATCAAGAGAACGACCTCCGGAATTCGCCCACCCCTACCCGCGCATTTTTTTACATTATGTTATAATTGCGCTGTCTCTAAATAATATTTAAAATAAAACATAATAAATGTTTTCTTGTTTATAGATAGGGATGACACACATGAAGGGTGAGAATCGCAGATTCATGTTGGTGGTTATGGTATCCTTCTTTATATTGTTGGCGGGCATTACCGCCACCACTCTCATCTTCACCATCAACTCCATCAACCGTAACGCGGACACCAGTCGCAAATCCCTGGAGAGGCTGATCAGGGAAAGCCTGGAGGAAAAAGCGATGGAGTTTTCCCGCATGCTCCGCAACCCCTTTATCCAAGACTTTTTCGCCCGAGGAATGGGAGGGGATCCCAAGCGAGGGGTCATCGCCCTCTTTAACATGCTCATCATATCCTTCGAGGACCCTTACTATCTCGCCATAGTTCAAAACGGCGAGGTAGTGGCTTCCAAGCTTCCCGAGGAGATAGGAAAACCTGCCCCCGGGGATCTGCTGGTTAAAGGAACGGAAATGCTGAACTCCTTTCGCATGAAGACGGGCGATCTAATTATGATCAGCTCTCCCCTCGACGAAAAACTTCGGGTCGTGGTGGTAAAGGATATCACCAAAGAGATACAGGAGATCGACAAGCCCTTCTCCCAACAAAAAAGCAGGGTGCTTTGGGTCTCCTTGGCTCTTCTGGGCGTGTTCCTGGTCTTCGCGGTGCTCATCGCCCTTTTGGTAATCGGTCCAGCCAACTCTCGTTACATCTCCAGACCTATAAAGGAGCTGGAGGAGAAAGCTTTGAGGATCATGGATGGGGATACCACCGTGGAGATCGAGGTGGATGAGAAGAGCGATTATTACGCCCTGCAAGCCTTGCTGGACAGCATGCGTATGCTCTTGCACAAATCCGAGCAGTGAGCGCTTGTTAACAGAGGATTGAAATATTTTCGGCCAAAGAAAGTATAAGAAGTTTTTTTTATTTTAATCATTGGAAGTGATTTTCCGACACGCGTTTGATTCCCGATGGCTTCATCAACATATAAAAAAGCGGAAACAAGATTTCATTTGCTTGGGTCTAGATAGCGGATCGCGGGAAGCGCCAGAAACCTGTTAAGATTCCATCAAGATCAGATGAACCCAGGCGATGATATCATCGAATATCATTGAGATCCGCTCATCTCCCGCTTAAGAAAAGGAGCCGGACTACCCAGCCCCTTTTATTTATGCATTGCCTCGCCGCCTCATTCTAGCTAGCGACGGGAATAAGAATGCTTACTCCTTCTCGCGACACGATATCCTTCCGCAAAACCATGCCTGTTTATTTGACCGACTCTTTCTTGCCATGTTCTCCGCGCGTTTCCGGCTTGCCCTTCTTGTTCGACTATCCCTATTTCCGCGGAAAGCGCTATTTGGAGAATTGATCCTTTAAAATTTCTTTCAGATCCCGCTTGAGAATCTTGCCCACCCCGCTGGTGGGGAGCTGGTCCATGAATTCTACCACTTTGGGAACTTTATAGGGTGCCACATTCTCGCGCAAGTAGGCGATTATTTTTTCCTTTTCCGCGTCGCTCTTCTCCACTCCCGGCTTGAGCACCACCGCGGCGGCCACCCGTTCCGATCCGGGCCTATCCGGATCGGGAATGCCCACGGAGGCGGCCATCTCC
>MU158467.1:0-17139 GCA_015711725.1 Candidatus Geothermincola primus
CCTCGCAACCCACTAGCCATCGCATGAACTCCTCCCATCTCTTCTGGAAAGCCAGATACCATTGGTAGGGGTCGTATCTCACCGGTGCTTTCAAGCGGGCCAAGTAGATATTGCGCATGGACTCCTCTCACCTTTTCTGGATTCAATGGAAGAGTTCTTCCATGTATTGGGTCAAGGCCTCGCAACCCACTAGCCATCGCATGAACTCCTCCCATCTCTTCTGGAAAGCCAGATACCATTGGTAGGGGTCGTATCTCACCGGTGCTTTCAAGCGGGCCAAGTAGATATTGCGCATGGACTCCTCGAAACCCTCGCGGTCCCCCCGGGAGAGACTGTCCAATCCTATAAGCAGCGAGGTCTTGAATATGAGATCCTCTAGGTCGTCGCGGAGAAAGCGTCCGGGGTAGGGATCCAGCTCTTCCACGGTCACCCTTCTACCCGGCGCGGCTTCCCCGCTTTTATCCTGCGCTCGCAGTTTCTGACGGGTATATACGAAACGGAAGACATCCTCCCGGAACCGCACCCACAGTGGGGCGGTCTTGGGGGGAGGCAGGTGCCGAATCCACAACTGATTGTCCAAGAAGAAATCGTATCCGAAAAATTTACAATTTATTAAATAATCTATATCCTCTCCCCGGCGCACGTGGGGATCGAAAGGGATTAGTTGAAAGAGGCGGCGGTGGATGACCATATTCCCTCCGAACACCCAAGGGGTGATCTTTAGTCGCTCGCCCCCTTCTATGATGGCGAAGGCGCGGTTCATTTCCCGCGCCGCCGGCCACTCCGCCCAGATCCATTCTTCCGGCTCCTTCACCGCGTAGCCCCCGTCGGGATTTACGTAATAACCCGCGATCCCCCCCACGAAACTTCCCTGGTGCTCCCCCCCCAGGTGCTCCTCCACCTTGGAAAGGTAGATGGGATCCTCATAAACCTCGTCATCGTCGAAGAGCACCGCGCCCTCCGCTCCGGCCAAAGCCGCCGCGATCAGGCAGGCGTTGCGGATGTTGGAATAACCGGTGAGGCTAACCAAGTCCGAAAAGGAAGATTTACCCTCCTCGGCAAGGACTCTCTTGATGTGTCTCTCGTCGGAGTGGCTCAACCAAGCCACGGGAAATCTCTCCTTGAATGGAGTGACGATCTCGGCGATGCGGCTCTCCACCTCCCTTTCCAGCTGGGGATGGGTGGCCACCCCGATCACCACCACCCGAAAATCGTCGTGCTTCAGTATCCCCACGCTCTCCAGTGCCCTGGAAAGGGTTCCCTCCTGGTCCAGACAGGTGGGATGGTCGTAGACGGCATCCTCCGGGTTGAAGGGCTCACAAGAACTTCTACCCCAGTAGGAGGGAATAACGATGACCAGCTTCATGTTTCCTCCTTCCCCCATCCTCCACGCTAGGCGAGCCTTATCACCCTCGCCCAACACGACAACGTCATTAACAATTATATTACAATTTGTAAATAATCCGTGGTCGCTCTAATCCTTAAACATAACATAGTCAGGGTTCACCACGTTCCGGGGTTTTCCCCTGTAAAAGGATACCACGTTTTCCACCGCTATGGCGGTCATGCGGTTCTTCGCTTCCCTGGTGTTGAAAGCTAGGTGGGGAGTGAGCACAACTCTTTCCTGCTCCAGAAGCTCGCCCAAGTCCGGGTGGGGCTCCCCAGGATAATTGTCCAGCCCCGCCCCCCTGATTTTTCCTTGCCGCAAAGCCTCCGCCAAGGCATGGAGATTTAACACCTCCCCTCGGCTAGTGTTGATAAGAATAGCTTCCGGGCGCATTAACCCAAGCTCTCGTTCTCCGATGAGATCGCGAGTCTCAGGGCTATAGGTCACGTGCAGGCTAACCACATCGCAGCGGGAGAGCAGTTCCTCCATGGGGAGAAAGGTGGCGATCTCCTCCATCTCCGGCTTTCTCACAGGGTCGTAATAGAACACGGTCATTCCCAGGGAATGACAGAGCAGCGCCATCTCCTTCCCTACCGCCCCCAGTCCGATCAGCCCGATGCTGCGATCCTTGATCTGAATACCTTCCCGGGCGAATTGGGTCCACATGCCCTTCCTCAAGTCTCTATCTCCGGTGACGATGTTGCGGGCCACCGCCAGCAGCAGTCCCAGCGCGTGCTCCGCCACCGAGCGGTTCCCGTAGTTGGGGGTATTGGTAACGGCGATCCCCAGGCGCGTCGCCGCCTCCAAATCCACGAAATTCGCTGCCCCCACGCCTATATAAGAGACGATCTCCAGGTTGGCGCACTTCTCGAGGACCTCAGCGGTAAGGTTGGACCAATCCAGAAAGACGGCGTGGGCGTGGGATATCCGCTCCAGCAGCAGGTGGCTCTCTTCCAAGCGATTTTTATAGAACTCGTAGGAACCGAACTCGGTCAGGGGCTGGAGAAACTCCTCCACCGGGTCGGTTCCCTGTATGAATTCCAGCCCGTCCAGGAAGACAAAGACGCGTCCTTTTGCTCCCTCGACCTTCTTTACCAGCGGCATCCTCAGTCTTTCCGCTCTTCCCTCACCAAAGACCTCAAGGCTTCCTCCAGCCGATCGTTCTGTCTCTGATCACCTATGGTAATGCGAATGTGGCCGGGAATTCCCAGCGGCACGCCATCCCTGACGATCACGCCTTTGCGCAACAACTGCTGGTAGAGATCGGGAAACCTCCCGTTCTTCACCAGGATGAAATTCGCCTGGGTAGGCACATAATCTAAGCCCAGCTCCTCTAAAAGCTCGGTAATTCTCTTCTTGCCTCTCGCGTTAACCTCCCTGGATCTGCGCAGGTGCTCCTGGTCTTCCAGGGCGGCCTTCGCCGCGATCTGGCCAAGCTGATTCACGTTGAAGGGCAGCTTTACCTTTTCCAATATCTCCCTTATCTCCGGGCTGCAGATGGAATAACCCACCCTTAACCCCGCCAGCCCATATATCTTGGAAAAGGTTCTGGATATTATGAGAAAGGGGTGGCTCCGGATATAACTCAGGCTGTCGAACCTCGCTTCCTCATCAACGTATTCCACATAGGCCTCATCTAGCAGGCAGAGAACACTGGGAGGGAAGTTCTCCAAAAATTTTTCCCATTCCTCCCGCATCACCACCGTACCGGTTGGGTTGAGGGGACTGCACACGAAAACCACCTTGGTCTTTTCACTCACCTCCGCCAGCATAGCCTTCAGATCCTGACGATAATTCCTCAGGGGCACTTTGATCACCCTGGCGCCCATGGTGAGGGCCGCAAGTTCATAGGAGGTAAAGGTGGGGTGGGCTACCACCACCTCGTCTCCAGGATCGAGAAAAGCGTAGGCGATAAGATCCATGGCCTCGTCCGCCCCGTGGGAGACCAGGATCATCTCCGGGCTCACACCCAATTTTTGACTGAGCGCGGAGCGCAGTTCCTGGCTGTGGCTATCGGGATATACGCTGCACCTCTCCAGGTTCTCCAAGATAGCGCGCAGGGCCAGTGGCGAAGGGCCTAAGGGGTTCTCGTTGGAGGCCATCTTCACACAATCGCTTATGCCATAGGAAGACGCTATCTCCTCCGGCGATCTCCCCGGGCTGTACACCGGGAGATCCAGCACTTCCTTCCTAGCCAGTTTCCAGGGATCGAATGACACCTCTCACTCTCCATGACAATGAACGTAACGGTTCTCCTTATAGTAGCTCACGTTGGCAACGCGGGTCCTTCCCAGTTGAACAACCCTTTGCCTGGGGTGGTGGATATGCCCGTGATAAACCCAGGGGGGCTGCTCTTCCCGAATATACCTGAGCAGAGCGGAACTGCCCCGTGCGCCAAAACCCGCCACCACATCGAAGGTCAATTCCTCCAGGTCGGGAGGGACGTGGGCGCAGAGAATGTCCACCCTTCCCATACTTTTTAACATCTCGTAAAATTCATCTTCCTCCTTCTCTCCCGGCATGGCGAAAGGAGATTTCAGGGCGCCGGGTAAAAAACCCACCTTGAGCCCCTCCAGCTCCAACGCGCCTTCCACGACGCGCACATTGGGAGATCCCTCCAGGGCGGGCTCCAAAGCGAAGGGTAGGTCGGCGTTCCCATAGATGACGTAGGTGGCGCAGCCTATTTGCTCCATCTTGTCCCTGAAGCGCGCGTAATCCTCTTCCACCCTGAAGCGCAACCTGGCGTAGCTCTCTCCCGCGGGATCGAGCAGTTCCTCCTTTAATCTCCTCGCCCGGTCCTCCCCGCCGGCGAAGGCATCGTAGAGCATGCGGGCGAAACGATCTTTTCCCAGTTCCTCAGGGAGGATGCCGCTGAAATCCGCCCAATCGATCAGTCCCAGGACATCCCCCAAGACCAGGAGGATATCCTCCTTCCCCACCTTCTCCTCTATTCCATCGATACTAGAATGTACGTCGGCGATGAGTTTTATGGCCAAGGCGCTCACCCCATCTCCGATGATCGATAGACCACCACCTGATCCGTCATCTCCCATCTAGCCTTAATCATGGCCTTCCTGGCGCACTCGTATATCATCTCGGGCACCTTAACCTCTTGAGGATACGAGGCGAGCCCCCAGCGGAGGGATGGCGTCGCGTCGGAGACGGTAAAAGCTGGGAGTTCTTTGGAAAAAAAGGTGGAAAGTCTTCCGGACATTACCTTTCCCCCTTGTTGTCCCGTCTCAGGCAACAGAATGGCGAAAGCGCAGTCCCCCACCCGGGCAACAACGTCCACCTCCCTTACCATCCTCTCCAAGTTGCGCCCCATAAAACGGATGAGTTCGTCGAGTTTTTCCCTACCTTCCGCTTCCTGGATAGCGTAACAATTCTCCACCTCGAAGAGCACGAGGGTCACATCGCGTTGGTAACGGATGGCTCGTCGCAGTTCCTCATGGAGCCTTCCCTGGAAGTAGTCATAGTTGAAAAGTCCGGAGAGGGGGTCGCGCAAGGGGTTCTCCCTCACTTCGCGCGAATATTCGTAATGAAAGGCCTTGGCGCTAGCAATCAACAAGTTGTCAAAACATTCATTAATCCGCCTCTCCAGCTGAAAATCCACCATCTTGTCCAAACTTACTTTTTCCCGGAAGACCGACCAGAACTCGTTCCTCAAAACGAAATGTTCCATCACCAGGCTCTCGATGTCGAACTTCTGGCGCCGGCGCAGGCGACCCAAATCCTCCCCGTAACGATAACACTTCCCGTAAGAGGTAAAACTGTCATAGATCTCTTCATCCTCAACTGAGAGAAAAAGGGTCCGTACGATCTCCTCCACCATCTCCACCACTTCGTCCGAGAGGACCTCTTCCGTCCTTGGAGCAGGAAAGCGGGACATCTCCCCTTTCCAGTTCTCCAGCACCCGGCATGTAAGTCCCTCCAGGTCTTCCATGCTTTCTCAACTCCCCTCCAACCCCAGAATAACTCCATCCCGTTTCCGTCAATAAACTATCTTGGAGATGGGCAACTCCAGGATATCCTCGGCGCCCTTCTCCACCAGCCGGGGGAGCAGAAGGTTGATCCCCGCTTTTTCCACCACGCTCTCCACCGCGTAGTAATTGCTGTGAAAGAGCTTGGAGACCGTTGGCGCCTTCATGGCGGGAAGGGACTCCACCACCTGATCCAACTTATCCTCGGCCACGTTGAACTTAATCAGCACCTTGCCGCGGGCGTTGAGGGCTCCCATGATGAGAATCTTCAGCTCTTCCATGATCTTCCTTTTCTCCTCGTCCCGCCAAGCTTCCCGGTTGGCGATGAGCTTGGTGGTGGATTCCAGGACGGTATCGATGATTACCAAGCCGTGCTTGCGCAGGGTGCCGCCGGTCTCGGTGAGCTCGACGATGGCTTCCGCTATCTCCGGAACCTTCGCCTCGGTGGCTCCGTAAGAAAGATAGATGCGCACATCCTTGCCCATTCGTTCAAAGTAATTCTTCACCGTGTTGGGATATTCGGTGGAGATTCGCGCTCCCTCCGGCAAATCATGGGGGGTTTTAAATCCCGAGCCCGCGGCCACCGCCAGCACCAGCCTCACCGTGGTGCCCACGTCCGTCTTGCTGTAGGGGAGATCCGCCAATATCTCCACCTCCGCCTCTGTCTCCACGATCCAGTCGTAACCGGTGATTCCCAAGTCGAAGAAACCCTCCTCCACGTATTTGGGAATCTCCTGAGGACGGAGAATGCTCACCTCGGAGATGCGGGGGTCATCTATGTAGGCGTGATATTCTCGTTCCCCTCCCCGGCGCACCTTGAGGTCCGCCGCCTCCAAAAGCTCCAACGTCGTGTTTTCCAGGCTCCCCTTGGGTATGACCAGTTTCAGCATCTTCCTCTCCTTGAATTCACGCTTTCCTTTAATTTTCTACACCATGAATCTTATAAAAAATCTTCTTCCCCAAGCCGCTGTCCCTTGAGAATTCGATCCCCGTAAGAAATGGCTATTTATTGGTCTCCTTACCATCAAAACCGGCTCACCCTCCATCAAAACCGGCTTACCTTATATCTCCAGACCCTCCTCCATCTCCCTTCCATACCTGTCCGAGACCCTCATCACGTCGTCCTCGGTGGTGAAGCCGAAGTTTATCTCCAGCACCCTCCCTTTGCCCCCCAGCGACCTAATTTGGTGGGTCTGTTCCGCCGGAATAACGAACTCGTCCCTCTCGTGAGGATAATATACCCGGTCGCCGATCCTCACTTCCAGCCCTTCATCGAGGATAACCCACATATCGTCCCGGAGATGGTGATAATGGGTGCTGGTCTCCTGATTAGGCTCCACCTCCAACAGTTTGACCGTGCAGGTCTGGTTCAGGGCGTACGCCCTAATCTCTCCCCAGGGCTTCTTGATGATCATGGCCTATCTCCTCCATATAATATTTACTTTTTGTAATAATTATATATCCTCTATGGTTCTAATTCGCTCACAAGTCTTTTGGGCTTTCTCTCAATCGTTAAGCCAGCAAATTGAAAGCAAGAAAATTCATCTCTCACTAACTTTACGCTGTGTAATCATAAAAATTACTTTTATTCTTAATTCCCGCTCCCGAATCATGTTACACGACGTTTATTCCGCGAGGTCTAGGGCTTTCTCGATAACAATATCACAGTGTTTGTTTTTATTTTATCAATTGAGAGAGAGGCGGGGTAGCCGCCGACCTAACAACGCCTAACCGGATACCCTGCTTTTCCGCATAGCTGCTTTTATCCAATCCACCACGAGGTGGGCTTCTTCCCCGGTATCCGCGTGCCCCGCACTAAGCACCATGCGTTCTTTGGGTTCCCGCGCCCGTTCCCACATCCTCTGAAAGTCATTCCAAGTATAAGTAAATTCTTTCTCCCCGTGAACCAGGAGCAAAGGAATGGGTGACACCGATTCCACCATCTCCAGGGGCCAAGCCACCGGCTCTCCCCACACGCGAAAACGAAAGCCCAGGGGGATAAGGATGAGTTTTCCCAGGAGAGCGTGTCTGGCGATATTTGAGAAATCGGGAATTTTTGGAGGCGCCCCTATGGAAACCACTGCGTCCACGCATTTCCAGCGGGAGGCGCAGGTGATAGCCGCTATCCCGCCCAAGGAAAATCCCACCACCCCGATCCAGTGATAACTCCGTTCGCGGAAATATCTCACCACCGACAGGAGGTTCAAAGCGGGACCCATCATATCTAGGGTCAAATAGCCACCGCTCCTTCCGTGGCCACAGAAGTCGAAGGTAACCACGTCTAACTCTTCGTGGAGCATCTCTCCCATCTCCACCAGGGGGGCATATCCCTGTCCAATCACCGCAGGGTGACAGAGAATGACCAGGTTCTCCCTACCCCTAGAGGCGTGCCTTCCCCGGATACGGGTGCCGTCTGAGGAAACCAGGCTGAACCGTTGGTACTCAAACCTGGGTTTTCTTGTTGGCGCTTTGGTCCGCAGCCATGCTATGGCGAAGAGATAGGCACAGGCTCCTACAGCCGCCAGCGCCCTCGACGCGCGCCCCCATAGCTTGAGTATCCCTAAAGGCAACTTCATGAATATTCCCTTAAAAACGCATCCAGAAAATAACGATCGGGGAAATCGAAATCTCCGCCGCGCTGGCTCGCTTGATTCTTCAAGCGATTGATCCGCTATTTCTTCATCTTATCTAAAAGCGGCGGGCGTAATGCCTCCTATTCTTTGGGGGGAAGCTTGCTCCGCAGCTTCTCTAGCCTAACGGCCCTCCAAGCCAAGATGGAGGGGAGCACCAACAGCGAGGCTAACAGCGCCACCACCAGGGATATGGCGGTGATTCCCCCGAAGCGGCGCATGTAAGCGATGGGTGAAATAGAGATGATGGCAAAGGCTCCCGCGGTTGTAACCGCCGCGGCGATCAGCGCCTTGCCCACGTTCCCCACCGTCCTGCGGATGGCTTCGTCGATCTCCACCCCCCCAAAGTGCCACTCCTCCCGGAAGCGGTGGGTGACGTGAATGCCGAAGTCGATTCCCGCCCCGATCACCAAGGAGGATACCATCACGGTCATGAAGTCCAGGGGCCATCTCAGTATAGCTAGGAAGCCTATCTCCAAAGCAATACTGATAAACACCACGCTGGTTGCGGCCAACCCAAAGTAGATCGAGCGGAACACCAGGATGACGACGAGGGCGCAGAGAAGCAGCGCTAGACCTGAGGTCTTTAGCTGAGTGGGAACGATGGAGCCCATCACGTCGGTGAGCAGCACGGGCATACCGCTGCTGCTCAGGGAAATCCGGGGATTCTCCGCTTCCGCCTGCTGGCTGGCGTCCCTAATCGCCCGGGTGATATTCGCCATATCCGTCTGGGTGCCACGAGCCACTCGGACGCTGATCATGGCCGTTTGCAGATCCTCGCTTATCAAGCGGTTTCCGGAGCCGCCGCCTCCACTTTTCCTTTGCACCTCCATGAGCACATCGATTACCTCCGGCTTGGTCGGAGGGATGGTTCCACCGTTATTAAGCTCTACGATGTCGGCGATGCTGAATACCTTGGACCGCTGAATAAGTTGTTCTCCTTCCTCGTTGACATACCCGCAGGAGGAGATGGACTCCTCATAACGAAGCATGGCGTTGAGGGTTTCGGGCTCTAAGATATCTCCTTTCACCAAGGTGTAAGCCATGTCCTGGCCCCCGAAGTACTGATTCACCTTGTTCATGGCGACGATAGAGGGCATGTCCTTTGGCATCATTTTGGTCATATCTGCCTCGGTGGCAATCTGGGTACCCAGAACCACGCAGCCCACCAATATCAACAAAGTGGCCAACCCCACGATGGCCCGGTGATGCTCAGAGAGAACCGCCACCTTGACCAGGATGCGGTCAAGGATAGAGGCCTGCCATTTCTCCTGCATCCTCCGCTCTTTCTCGTTCCACTTATTCATGGCCTTGCTTCGACGATCTCGCAGTATCAAGGTGGCTGGGAGCAGGGTCACCGCCAAAAGAAAGCTGAACAACACCCCCGCCACGCAGAGCATGCCGAAATGGACGATGGGAGGCATGTTGGAGATGGCGAAGGAGGCGAATCCGAAGGCGGTGGTGGCGGCGGTGAGAAATACCGCCACCCCCACGGTGACCACGGAAGTGGTGGCGGACTGGTAGGGGTCATCTCCCTTCCTGCGCTCCTCGTAATAACGGGAGAGCACGTGGATGGCGTAGGCTATATCTATCCCCAACATCAGGGGCATGATGCCGGAGCTGGTGTAGGTAAAGGGAAAATTGAGCCAGCCGCCCAGCCCCATCACCCAGATGATGGTCACCAGGATGACCATCAGGGTTAGAAGAATGTCCGACACCCTCCGAAAAGTGATGAAGAGCACGATGAGGATGAAGATCAACGCTAGCATGAAGAGCAGCCGGGTATCTTTCATGGTGCGCTGGTTGGAGTCGCGGTTGAGGGAAATAGCCCCAGAATTATAAATATTTACTCCTTGTAAATTACCAAAATATTCCCGGTTGAAATCCTCCAAGACCCCCACCAGCTTCATCTGCTCCCCCATACTCAGCGAAGGGTTGAGTTTATCCGCGATCATCAGGGCTCGCCCATCCTTGGAGATGTTGATGACGGCTCCGGCAATTCCGGTTTTGCTCGCCTGCGCCGCCGAATACTCCAGGTTCCACCTCACCTGCTCCATCAGTTGCTCGTCGCTCAGCCTGTCCAGCACGCTGATTAGCGGTTCGCTGAACTGGCGGGCGATTCCCCCATTTGTCCCACCACTATTGGAGGATGCCTGAGAGTTAGCCTGGATTTGGGAGGGAGGTGCAGGAAGGTATATCATTCCGTCGAGAGGAGTGGCGATATCGGTCACGAAGGTCTCCCATATGTCCGTTCGCCCGCGCAGCGCATCCCGATACCCCGCCACTTGCCGTAGCAAATCCCCGCGGATCACGTCGTCCGCCTCCAGTAGCACCTGCTCCTCGCTGATCCCCCCAAACAGCTCCTCCACCTCGTTTAAGGCTTGAACCGACTCGTACCCCTTGGGAAGCATGGATTTGTAGCCGAACTCCGACTTGAGCCGGGAAGTCCCCGCCATAAAGAATGCTGTGATCAACGCGATTATCAGGATGACCAGCCAGGGCTTACGCTCGCTCGCCGAGGCCAGGTATCTGAACGCTCTATCCAACATCACCACTCCTTCTTCTTATCTTGCCGGACATCTCTCGCATTCGTCATTATCCGTGGAAAACCACTCAACAGCGCGGCAATTCCATGAAATGGCGCTTTTCTCAAAAGCATAGTATCCGCCTAAAATCTTTCATCTTTACATATCTGTATCTATATGCCACCCACTCCTCATCAAGACCGTTTCCAGCCCTCCGTGGAGAGAGTAGCGTAAATTCCTAGCTTCGGCCTGCCTCCGCCGACGCGTTCCCATAGCTGCCGCAATAGCCTGACGGCAGATAGAAACAATTTTAACCCTCACTCTTTATCCAGTTCTCCAGCGAGCTTTCGGGAAAATCTATCCAACAGTTCCACCAGGTTTTTCAGATCCTTTATATCCTCCTTCTCCAGCGTCCTCATGAATATCCTCTTCTGGTAATCGGCCATGTCCTCCAATACTTTACGTCCCTTACGGGTCATCTCGATAAAGGTTACGCGATGATCGCCGGGGTCCTTTTTCCTAGCGAGCAAACCTTTGGAACATAGGTTCTCTATCATCCTGCTAGCAGTGGGGGGAGCCACCTGGAGCAGACGGGAGATCTCCGTGACAGTGGTCCCCTCATGGTGGCTCACCATCATGAGCAGATAGAACTGGGGCAGGGTCACTCCATGCTTCCCTATCGCCTCCCGGAAAATCGCGCCGCTGCCACGCTTGAGCGACCCCAGGCAAACCATGAGCCTCTCCACTAGCACCTCTCGCTTATTATCGCTCATCCTTCCTTCGATCCCCTTCTTGGGTTCATAATAATTAGCGATGCTAATCATTTTCAAGGACATACATCTATTTGTCAATAGCGTTATTTGACTTATCGAGAAGATCTTTATTGGCACAACTGGTATTCGCCAATTGAGAGCTCTTTCCAAGGTTTTCTTGTCTTTCATGTCTCCTAGCTCGCATCCAGCTTCCAACTGGTCGTCAGGATTTAAAAGGAGGGAACCTAGGTCCAGTTATCGCTTGAGAGAAGCGAATTTGCCAAATGTCCGCGGGCCCACCTAACTCGACGGCGTCACGTTTGTTCGCTGGCTTCAATGGCGCCGCGAACTCGCTACCCCCTCTTAAAATTATTATCCGCTCGCCCTATGTATTATTATAAGACGGAAGAGAGTTCTTATAACTCATCCCAACCGTGGAGTAGCGACACTGAAAGAAGGTGGACCATCATGATGACCTACATCAATTTTCCTCGCCGCATCCAGAGGTTCCAGGAAGAACTGAGGCGAGCCGGAGTGGATGTGCTTATTGGAACCAAATTGAAGACCATCACCCATCTCTCCGGAGGTTTCGTCCCTTGGCGCAGCGCTATCATCGTTCCCGCTCAGGGTGAATTGCAGCTGATCACCTCCGCCCTGGACGCCGCCAGGCTGGCGGAGGAGACCTGGCTGGACAACGTGGTGGGCTTCGGCGGACTTCCCGGTTTGGATTTCATCGACCGTATCGTCGCCCGCATCAAGGAATTGGGCTTGGAAAGCTCCACCATCGGCATCGAGAGCGGCACCTCAAACTACCTTCCCGACGGCTTCATCACCCTCTATGAGTTTGAGAAGATCAGGGAAGCCCTCCCTCAAGCTAGCTTCGTCAACGCGGTGCAGTTGATGGACCGCTTCACCCTGGTCAAGGAGCCGGAGGAGATTAAGTTGATGCGTCAAGCCACCGCCTTGGTGGACGCCGCTCATGAGGAGGTGCGAGAGCACTTGAGGGTGGGCATTTCCGAGAAGGAGATAGCCGGAATCGCCGAGAAGAGCATGCGAGATCGAGGAAGCCAGTTCGCCTGGACCTTCACCGGGGGTCAGGAGATTGCCTCCGGATACCGCACCTGGTGGTTCTGGGGAGGCTGCACCCCAGCCACCGATAAACTGGTGCAGTGCGGCGACCCGGTGATGATCGATTTACATGGCATGTTCTGGCTGATGCTGGGAGACGTGGCCCACAATTACATCATGGGCAAGCCCACCAAAGAGCAGCAGGAGGTCATCGACGCCTACGTGTCCACCTGTTATAAGGTGCTCGAGGAGATGCAGCCAGGCAGGATCCTGGGGGAAGTGGCGCAGAAGGTCAACGCCTTCGTGGGAGAGCGGGGTTGGAGCCAGTGGGTGCTTCCGGGGTTCGGACATGGCATCGGCCACTTCGGCCACGAGTGGTATCCCTGCGTGGCGGACACTCCCTCTCCGGGGAACAACCAGCCCGACTACGCTTTAGAGCCCGGCTATATCCAGATGATGGCGGTTGTGTGCAACCGCCCCGGGGTAGCCGGCTTCCGGTTGGAGCGACCCCTGCTCATCACCGAGACCGGCAACGAGTTGCTCTCCAAGCTGCCCATTGAGCCCTGGATCATCGACTGTGGGCGCTCCTGTCCCCAGAGGGGCGTTTAAAACCTATGCCCGTCGCGGGTCGCAAGGAGACCACCCACGTACTTGAAGTAAAAATAACATCGCATAAAAAGATATGAGCAAGTGATTGCCTGATTTTCTTGACAAAATGTAATTAATGTCTCCATGATTTACTTTCGCGCTCAAGCCCGCAGTGGTTCTCTCATGCTCGCCCGCGGGCCAAATCATCGCTTTCCGAGAAGCTGCCCTTGGCGCTCAGGGGATGAAGCGCAGCCTCTCCATCCATAAATCAGTGAGCTCCCCATCCCCGCTCACCCCTACTTGGAGACAATTGGCCACTCGCACGTAGACCACCCCACGGTCGTCGAACTTTATACGCAGAGATGAAGAGGTCTCATGAAAATGATAGGTGGGCTTGAGGTTGAAATAGAGGAAGTCCTCTTCGCCGAAGTGCGTGCGGAAGGCCAGGGCTCCGCTGCCGTCGGGGGACGGGGGAGGTTCCGTGCCCTCCACTTTCCAACGGCTGGAAGGCACGAAGCATTGCAGGGAGATAAGCTCTTGGGTGTGATGGTCCAAAGTAAAGATTAGCCTACCAAGAGCCAGCGTTTTTGTCCTGCTCACATAGCGTTCTATCGCCGGCCTGAACTCCAGGCTATTCTCCAAGGAGAAGTAGCTGTTGCCTCCCACCAGAAGCGCTCTGTCCGCGAGAATTTCCACCTTAATCGCGATTCTTCCCGCCAATTATAGCCCCTCCCTTCCCAGGATCGAGACTCTCTTTCGAGTAACCCTCTTGGCCCTTTCCAAGACTGAGACTTTCCGTCGGGTCACCCGCTTGACCCTTTCCCAGATAAAGGCTCTCTTTCGAGTAACCCTCTTGTCCCTTCCCAGGATCAATGCTTTATTTCGAGTGATCATCTTTACCCATTCCCAGGATCAAGGCTTTATTTCGAGTGATCATCTTTACCCATTCCCAGGATCAAGGCTTTATTTCGAGTGATCACTTAAATTATAAAAGGTTTTACCGTTGGGAATGGTAATCGTTTGTCTTCCCTTAGGGCACGTATTCAAGAATAGAGTTGAAAAGGCCGCGGACGCCAGTGGAAAAGAATAAACTCCGGAGAACTCCGGAATCGCGATTGCATTGGAGGGCGCATTTTCCCCATGATTTCGGGATAAGAAAAGTTTAAATCTCACCCTTACCCCATGCTAAGCGAGGCGAACTTCCCACTTGATGGCCATTTTTAAAGATTAGACATGATGATTGGGAACGAAACAGTTAGTTTTATCACATTATGTATATAGCCCCATGGGAAGCGCGGCAATCTCCTCTTGGTGGTCATTTTTAAGGATTAGGCATGATGATTGGAGACGAACCAGCTTCTTATGTTACATTACGTAAATATTATAATTACGATTTTAAAAAATCATTTGGTTGAACGGTTAAAAAGGGTCGTGTTGCGCGAGAGCGACCCTGGCGGGCCACTACGAGGGCGCCACCTGGAAGAGCGTTCTTCACAAAAATAACATGCCGTCACTATCTAAGATAATATATTATCAACCCCGGGAATAAGAATTGAGCTGCCTCCGCCGAATTATGAAACCTTACATAAATTGAGACCCGATTTCTTTCCCAAAGGATTCATTCAAGGAATCCTTCTTTCCCCATGGCAATTGGCATAGAGAAGACGGTTCTCTTTCACAACCGCTGGTAGCTGGTCAAGGAACCCTCCTTTCCATAAAATTATGTCTAGACGATCGGGAGGATTCGAAGGAGAAAGGTAAGCGTAAGGGGCCATATCATTTTTAAGAGAAAAGACACAGGAGATATTTAAAAGGACTTGAAGAAAAAAGGTAAGCGGGAGGAGCCAGATGAACATCCTTTTCATATGTAAAACCCTGCCCCATCAAAAGGTCATCGGGGGACCCATCATCATCTACAACCGGGTGAGATTGCTTTCGCGAAGACACCAGGTCTCCCTGCTTACCTTCGTCTCCGAGGAGGAGAAACCCTTCATCCCCACCGTCTCCCGTTTCTGTCTGGACTTCCAGGCAGTGGACTTCCCCCCGCCCCGCTCCCTCCCTCGCAAGGTCTGGGACTTCTTCTTCTCTCCGGTGCCCAACTACTTCCTCGTAAACCGCTCCCCGGAGATGTTCCAGCGTCTGGGGGAGATGGTGCGCCGCCATCCCTACGATGTGGTCATTTCTGAGTACTCCATGGTGGCGCAGTATCTCTATCAGAACTCAGACTTGCAGGGCATCAAGAGGGTGATGTCGGTCCATGAATGCTACTACCTGGCGCGCAAGAAGGCTTTCCAGGTACAGAGGTTTTCTCGGGAGGGACTCTCCGCCCTCTTTTATCTGAAGGGCCTCAAACGTTATGAGTTCGCCCTCTACCGCAGCGCAGACAAGGTGCTCACCCTCACCCCCCAAGGCAGGGACGAGCTGCTTTCCATCGCTCCTGATTTGGATATCTCGGTAGTTCCCCATGGGGTGGATATCGAGCAGTTCTGTGTCTCTCAGGAATGCTCCAAGGAGCAGGCGGTGATGTTTTTAGGCAACTATCCCCACGACCCCAACCGCGACGCGGTTATCTACTTTTATCAGCGCATCTGGCCCCGCGTGCGAGAGGAGGTGAAGGACGCGAAATTCTACGTGGTGGGCAAGGACCCTACCCCAGATTTATTGGAGCTGGCGGAGAAGGACCCCTCGGTGGTGGTCACCGGCACGGTGGAGGACGTGCGACCTTATTTCGAGCGGAGCAAGGTCTTCGTCTGCCCAGTGAGGATCGGGGGCGGTTTCCGGGGCAAGATCCTGGAAGCCATGGCCATGGGCTTGCCCATAGTTTCCACCTCCCTGGGAGCGGAGGGCGTGGACGCCACCGATGGAAAGGAGATGTACATCGCCGACCAACCTGAAGATTTCGCCCGCAAGGTGGTGGAGCTCCTGGGCGACGACGGGTTATGTCAGCGCATGGGCGAGGAGGCCCGCCGTAAGGTGGAGGAGTGCTTCTCTTGGGAGAAAGGGGTGGAGCTCCTGGAGGAGGTCCTCACCGCGCTCACCCAAAAACAATAATCTAAAAAACGTTATATAAAAATAAGAAGCAATATTAAGGCCAACAAGATATATGGAATTAAATATCAAAAATAACAATAACATGATACGCGGCTACTTTTTAAGCCTCTCTTTTAATATGGCATTAACCCGTTTTTTAACGTAAAAACCGAGGGGTTGATCCTCGGTCTTTTTCTGGTGTCGGAGGGGGGACTTGAACCCCCATGAGGATTACCCTCACTAGGCCCTCAACCTAGCGCGTCTACCGATTCCGCCACTCCGACCCGCTGATATCTAGGTTGATTCGCCGATACCGGCTACCCGGTCGGAGGATGAGGAAGGGGGCAACGTCTCCTTCATCCGCCTGTTCCGAAAACCAGTATAAATCCTTCCCCGCTTCCTGTCCACAATCTTGGAAGCGTAAAATGTATCTCGGGAAATAAGCCCGAAGAATTGACCGAATCTACCATGTATCTCCACCCGGTCGCCCTCGGAGAGGGGGGGCGGGAGCCGGAATCCTCGGTAAAACCAAACCCGGAAGCGTTTCCCGTCATCTCCCACGAAATCAAAGTTGATATCGAAGGTAAGCGCTTTGGACTGCCGGTTGACATGTTTGGGCCTGAAGGTGGGCAAAGGGTAGGTGGAAACATCCAGGACGATTCCCGTCTTCTTTAATTTGGCCAAAGTTCTGCCTCCGATGACATTTCACTTGATAACATTGCAAGCGTCGATTCGCTCGTCAAAGGTTTTATCGTCAAACCCCGGAGAAAACTTGAAATAAAAGCCTCAGGCTTCGCTCTTGCTCCTCAAGCTTACCACCCTATCCAGAACCTTGCTCGCCAACTCCCGCTTGGAAAGTAGGGGAAGCTCCTCCCTGCCCCCATCCGGGGTGAGTATTGTCGCCTGGTTATAATCTGAAGCGAAGCCTGAATCCCGCCGGGATATATCGTTGGCGACGATCATGTCCAGGTTCTTTTCTTTCAGCTTTTTCAGAGAATTCTCCAACAGGTCCTCGCTCTCTGCGGAGAAGCCCACCAGGATCTGCTCTGGTCTTTTTCTGCGCCCCAGTTCCGCCAGAATGTCCGGGGTCCTCTTCAGCTCCACGCTCAACTCCGCTCGCTCCTTTTTCACTTTGCCCTTATGAATCTTCACAGGAGCGAAGTCGGCAACCGCCGCCGC
>MU158467.1:17149-39056 GCA_015711725.1 Candidatus Geothermincola primus
GATCACCACCTGCGCTTCCTCCGCCTTTTCAAGAACCTTCCGATACATCTCCTCGGCGGTATCGACTTGAAAAAAGGCAACTCCACCAGGTGGCTCCAACAAGGTGGGTCCGCTCACCAGGGTCACCTCCGCCCCTCGATCCCTAGCCTCCTCCGCCAGCGCGAAACCCATCTTCCCAGTAGAGTAATTTCCGATATATCTCACCGCATCGATGGGTTCCCGGGTCCCCCCCGCCGTGATCAACATTTTTACATTCCTTAAACTTTCTCCCGGAGCCAGTTTCTCCCTTATCACCGCCAGCAGTTCATCGGGCTCCACCATGCGCCCCACTCCTTCCGCCCCGCAAGCCAGGGGACCGCTGACGGGACCCACCACGGTCACTCCCCGCTCCTCAAGTAGGCGTAGGTTGGCTTGGGTGGCAGGATGCTTATACATCTCGCTGTTCATGGCGGGAGCGATGATCACCGGGGAGGTGACCGAGAGCAGGGTGGTGGAGAGGAGGTCGTCGGCGATTCCCACAGCCATCTTGGCGATTATGTTGGCGGTGGCGGGCGCCACCACCACCAAATCGGCTTCCTGGGCTAGGGATATATGGCGAATAGGTGACCCTTCATCCGCGTAGAGTCGGACGCTCACTTCCTCGCCGGTGACCGTTCTGAAGGTGAGCGGGGTAACTAGTTCGGTGGCGTGCTCGGTCATCACCGTCTTGACCCGATATCCTTCCTGAACCAGCCGGCGAGCCAGTTCCACCGCTTTATAGGCGGCTATGCCCCCGGTGACCCCAAGGATAATGCATCTTCTGCCCTTCATAATCCCTCCTCAATGGGGAAGGATATCTATATGGAGTTCCTACTTGATGCCTTCAGCGGTTCGCTCGTATTCCAGCTTATCCTGCGCTATCTCTTCCAGCGCCACAGTGAGGGGCTTGTTGGAAGCTGACTGCACCTGGGGGGCAACTTCCTGCCCTAGCCCCTCTCCCAGGTGCCGATAATAGTTGTTGATCTGCCGAGCCCTCTTCGCCGCTGCTATGGCCAACGTGAAGCGGGAATCGGTGTTCTCCAATAAATCGTCGATCTTTGGTTTCATTAGCATGTAAGTTCCGCGATCCTCCTTTTTCCCGTTGTTTCCCTCAATTTATTCGACAATATGTCTATGTCGTATTGAAGCATAAAAAACTTTACATTTCCAGGAGTTCAAGAAAGATTACCCACAGTAATATTATACTACTGGTGGTATTTTTTCTTCCCAATTAATTCTAAAGAGCTCATCTTGTCGGGCTCAGGCAAGAAGCCTTTTATATAAACGATATCCTCGAAAAACCGCGCTTTCGCTGAGAAGCCCGACTCCCGTACCCCCGCGGTCTTGCTTACTCCACGCTCACGTGGGGCTTGTCTTTCCCCTCTTGGCTATCCATGAGAAGAATATTTCCAGGCTTCTTTTCCCGTTTCGCTAGCGTTGCTTCCACTGCCGGAATTGTTTCTCCATATAGGGATTTGCTCATTGCCCTTCAGCGCAGTTCCCTCTCGCTTTCGTAGATGGAACATAGCTGGGCCACCGCCTTATTTAAATCTTCGTTGACTATATGATGACGGAAATAATTACGACCTTGCTCTATCTCCCATTGCGCCTTCTTTAGTCTCCTCGATATGGTCTCCTCGTCCTCGGTTCTTCTGCCCCTAAGCCTCCTTTCCAGTTCTTCCAGGGAGGGATGGTAGACGAAAATCATCACCGCCCCAGGCAACTTCTCCGCTATCTGCAGGGCGCCCTGCACGTCTATCTCCAGGATGACGTCGTTTCCCTGCTCCAGTTCTTTTAACACCTGCTCCTTGAAAGTGCCATAGCGGTGACCGTAGACTTCAGCCCATTCTAAAAAATCATCCTCGACGAGGTGGCGTTGGAACTCCTCCTCCCCGATAAAGAAATAGTCCTCGCCATCCTTCTCTCCCGGCCTTGGTCCCCTGGTAGTGGCGGAGATGGAGAGCCTCGCCTGGGGATACCTTGACAAAAGCTCTCTAACCAGAGTGCCCTTTCCGGCCCCTGAAGGCCCGGAAACCACGAAAAGACGACCTCTACCCATATGGACCATCTTGCTTTTTATTGATTATAAAAGAGGTAGCGACACCAAACAGAGACAGGCCATTTATCATGCGAACCATCTTTCTTCTTATTGATTAAGAAAGAGGTAGGGTCCGTTTCAATAGATAGGAAACTCTCAATGTTTAGAAGTATCAGACCAGCCACTAATGGCGATGATCCCTCTTTCAATAGTTTTACCGTTTATTTGAATCTGTCCAATAGCGCTTTAGTCTGATTGTCCCCCAATCCCTTGATCTTCCGGCTTTCGCTGATACCTAGTTCCTCCATGATCTTGGTGGCGCGCATCTTTCCAATGCCCGGCAGGGACTCGATCACAGATTTCACGCTCATCTTGGCAACCACCTCGTCGTTTTTACGGTCAAGAATGTCTTTGATCTTGAGGTTGCCCATCTTAAGCTTTTTCTTTATCTCCGCCCTTTCCTTTCTGACTTTAGCCGCTTTCTCCAGGGCTTTCTTTCTTTGTTCATCGGACAATTGCGGTAGTGCCATCTTGACCTCCTTTAATAAAAACCAGACCTTAATAAATACATCCCTTAAGTATAGTGGTTTCTACTCGCCTTAAAAAGTGGCTTAGCTCACGTAAAGCTTCACGCCGCCTCGCCACCCATCTTCCTCCTTTCCCAAACGCGTTCAGTTGAAACGGCTCCCGGGAGTCTCAAGGGGCACTTCCCGCTTGCAGAGGGGGCACTCCTCCGGTTCCCATGTCCTCATCTCCACGTCCAGCAAGCATTCCTTGGGCACGGAGAACTCGATATCCCTTCCTCTCTCGATTATGGCGGCTATACCCACAACTTGCGCGCCTCTCTCTTCCAGCAAACGCTGTAGCTCTTTTAATGAGCTCCCGGTTGTGATCACGTCTTCCACCAGAAGGGCTCTCTCCCCTGCTTCCACCGTTTGTCCCCTGCGCAAGCGCAGCTTCCCATCTTCCCTCTCCGCATAAACCATCCGCCTGTCCAGGGAGAGCGCTACTAGATAGCCGATAATGATTCCCCCCACCGCCGGGGAGACCACCACGTCTATTTCCGTCCCTTTAAACCGATTGGCTAACTCATCCGCTAACCTTTCCCCGATGCGAGGATGCTGAAGGATACGGGCGCACTGCACATAGGCGTCGCTGTGCAAACCAGATGAGAGGCGGAAATGCCCCTCCATAATGGCGCCATGTTCCTTGAAGATCTCCATTACTTCCCATTTATTCATACACTTTCAACTCCCTTTTCTCTTTCCTTCCAAATTCGCCCCTTGGGTAAAACTATATCCGTTCCTCACCGCCTAAACATGCTTTAAGCAGCTATCGCCTTAACGTTTTACTTCTATATATGCCCTCTTTTTCTCTAACGAAACCCTTACTCGCATTTACGCCGCAAATCTTTAAACTGAAAACCGAGATCTTTTCCGCCCATGCTAGCTAATTATTTACATAATGTAAAAATATTTTTTCATTCAATTTGGGCCAAACCCATCTCACGCTTTATTTTCCTAACCATCAGTGCAGGGTCTTCGGATTGGACAATAGGCCTGCCCACCACAATAAAGTTGGCGCCTCGGGACAACGCGTCCCCAGGCGTCGCCACCCTCCTCTGATCGTCTCCTGCCCAGGATTCCATCCTAATCCCGGGTACCACCAGCACCGGCTCCCTCCCGAAGCGGGACCTCAGATCTCCGAGCTCATCCGCAGAGACCACCAATCCTTCCAACCCGGCGCCCAGAGCCATCTGGGCCAGGTTGAGCACTTTCTCCCTAACCTTTCCCGCCCATCCCATAGCAATCCAGGAACCCTCATCCAAGCTGGTGAGAACGGTTACCCCTAAGAGAAGTGGCCTGGTCTCCTCGGGAGAGGTAGCCTCATCCACCGCCTCCCTAGCGCGCCTCAACATCTCCTCGCCTCCCAAACAGTGCAGGGTAAGCATGTGGATGCCCCGGGGAATTAAAGTGCTCACCGTCTTAGCTACGGTAACCGGGATATCATGCAGCTTTAAATCTAAAAAGACCCGGTAACCCAGGTTCCTCAAATAATCGATAATGCGTGGCCCCTGGGAGCAGAAAGCCTCCATTCCCACTTTGATTATCCCTATCTCCCCCACTAGCGATTCGGCGACTTTTTTTATCCTTTCCCAGTCGGAGAGGTCCAGAGCCACGATCAGAGGATCCTCGGAGCTCAAGGTTATTCCCCTTTCTTCTCCTCGGATTTGAGGAGCATCTGATAGAAGGAGGTCATCTGTTGGTGCACCCGCACTGCCAAATCTCTCACCATCTTGTTATCGCTTTCGGCCAAGGGCGCGATCTTCTCCAGTATTTTCGCCACCTTCTCCGAGCTCCGCAGGCTCTCCACTGCGTGCGCCAGAGATCGCAGGGTCACCATAATCACCGAGGGGCGCCCGTCTTCGAGCATGAGCATGATGGGATTGATTAACTCCGGCTGATCATACATTGAGGAGATGGCTCCCAACACCTCAACTGCGGCGGAACGGAGACGATAGTCGTCATGAAGCAGGAAGGGTTGGAGCACCTCCACCGCCTCACTGCGGGGATGATAAAGGAAGACGATAACCAGTTCGAAGAGGACGTTTACTTCCTCCTCGGTAACCAGGGCGAACATGGCTATGTCGGCAACCCGGGGATCGCGAAAGCGGCGCAGGGCGATGGCGGCCATCTGGCGCACTTCCGGGTCGAGGTGATAAAGAGCCGCCACGATGTAGGGCAAGTAACCCTCCTCCTCTGTGATGATGGCTTTTTTAATGGCGGCCACCACCAGCCGGGGATCATGGCTGCGTAGCTGGCTTATCACCTCACTGTCCATCAAGCCTTCCTTTCATTTGATTCCTCTCCATCCCAAGAGCTTGATTAAGACACCGGGTGGGCGTTTTCCCCTCCCTACTTTCCCCGCCATCATAGCTTTCTCGTCACAGCCTTATCTTTCCTTTGAGCTCCTCGGGGGAGGCGATCCCCATCCTCTCTAAGTAATTCTCCAAGCCCTCCAGAATGCCTAAAGGGGTAAGGGGATCGGTAAATATCGCCGTTCCTACCGCCACCGCGGTGGCGCCTACCAGGAGCATCTCCACCGCCTGTTCCCAACCGGAGATTCCCCCCATGGCCAGGATAGGCCTGTTCACTACCTGAGCCACCTCCCACACTGCCCGGACCGCTAGGGGATGAATGGCGGGACCGGAAAGCCCTCCCGTCACGCTTGCCAGCCGCGGTTTCCAGGTCTCCACGTCCACCGCCATCCCAGGAAAGGTGTTTACCAGGGAGAGAGCGTCAGCGCCCCCCTCCACCGCCGCCCTGGCTATCTCACCAATATCATAAACCTGTGGAGAGAGTTTTACCAGCAAGACGCCGTTATATACCTCCCTCACCCTTGCCACCAGATTCACCACCGAGGACGCCTCTGCGCCGAAATGGATACCTCCTCTAGCCACATTGGGGCAGGATATATTCAACTCGATCCCCCGAATCTCCCCTATCCCATCCAGCCTCCTTGCCACCTCCAGGTACTCTTCCTCGCTGAAGCCCGCAACGTTAGCGATTATCGGAATCCCATGGGAAAGTAAGGCGGGGAGATCTTCCTCAAGAAAAGCCTCTAGCCCTTTATTCTGCAAGCCGATGGAGTTCAACATCCCGCAAGGGGTCTCCCATATACGAGGTGGTGGGTTGCCTGGACAGGGTTCGAGAGTTACCGCCTTGCTGATAATCCCACCTAATCGCCCCACCTCTAATAGCTCCCGGTACTCCGTTCCCGTGCCGAAAACCCCGGAGGCCATGAGCACCGGGTTGGGAAGCTCTATTCCCGCGAGATTCACCCTAAGATCCACCAAAATAGGCTCTCCAGTCTATCTCCTCAAATCGAAACACCGGGCCATCCTTGCAGACCCTGGAATAGGCCGGCCTCGCGGATCTGATGGGCACGGCGCAACCCTGGCAGGCTCCCACCCCGCAAGCCATGCGCTCTTCCAGGGAGAGCTGAAAAGGAAGGTTAGCTCCCTTTATCTCTTTCGCCAGGGCTCCGAGCATCTCCCGCGGTCCACAAGCATATACGGCGTTAAATTCCGGCTCTTTTTCCCTAGCCAGCGCCTCCACCACGGTACCCCGCTCTCCCAAGCAACCATCCCGGCTGCACATAAACAGGCGGAATCTCTTCCCTAACAGCGCTGGCAGCTCACCGAACTCTTCCCCCAGATCCAATCCCCAGTAAAGCGAGGGCTCCGTCCTCCTCTCCATTAGGCGCTCCGCCAAAAAATGCAGGGGGGCTATCCCCGCTCCACCTGCTACCAAGGCGGGGCGGTCTCCCTCGTCCATGGCAAACCCCCTGCCCAGAGGGCCTATTAGATCCACTTGTTCCCCCGCCTTTAATTCAGCCAGCCAGGAAGTGCCTTTCCCTACTACCTTCGACAAGAGAAGGATCCTGCCCGCCTTCGCGGAGAAGATGCTGAAAGGGCGCCTAAGCACACGCGGGGAATCCCTTCCACAGAGCACCTGGACGAACTGTCCGGGGACTGCCTCCGCCGCTACCCCGGGCGCCTCCAAGCTCAATAGAACCGCCTTCCCGTAATATTTTACTTCTTGTAAATAAGCTAATACCCGTTCCATCAGGTTTGGACACCCGAGATTTCCCATTGATAATCCGCCACGCTTTGATAGTCCAGACGACCTTCCTCCCTGGCCACTAGAGCCTCCACCAGCAGGGACGCCGCCCCCATACTGGTGATGCAGGGTATGCCGTAGTTGGACGCGGCGGAGCGGATATAAAGCCCATCGCTGCGTGGTCCTTTACCCCTGGGGGTATTTATGATCAGGTCCACCTCCCCGTTCTTGATAAGGTCGAGCACGTTGGGTCGGCCTTCCCGCAGTTTCTTCACCATACGGGCGGCTATCCCTCCTTTGCGCAGCGCCTCTGCGGTTCCCGAGGTGGCCAGTATGACGCATCCCATGGACTCCAGCTCTTTGGCGATCATCACCGCCGCCCGCTTGTCTCGATTGGCCACACTTAAAAAGACCCTGGCCTTGCCCTGGAAAAACTTCAAATCATCCATCTGTATTTTGGCGAACACGCTCCCCAGGTCCCAGCCCATCCCTGCTACCGCCCCAGTTGACCTCTTCACCGGGAAAGCAAAGCCATTCAGGTCTCCAATTTCCCGCGCGGGCAATATCGCCTTTCTCATCGCCACCCCTCCCCGCTTGTCAGCGCCAGTGGAACAAGTAAAGGGAACGCCGAAGAGAACTTTGATCCCCCACTCCTGGAGGGGCAACCCGGTGAGCAGACAGATCAGAGGAAGGGTGGCGGAGGCGCCCATACGCAGCTCTTCCAGTCTGACGGAGCCGCCTTTGACGGTTACGCGCGCCCTGATGTTGCCGTCCACCGGGAGGTCTTCCAACTTAGCGATGAGCTTTTCGGTAATGAGCTCCAGCTGCTCCTCGCTCACCGAGAGGGGAGGGGTGGCCAGGAGCCCGTCCTCGGCGAAAGACCCTCCATCGTCTAGATTTTCCAGAAAGGCCATAACCAGAATTTTCCCCTCTTTTGCCAGGGCTTCCACTAGAATCTCTGTGCCGTCCTCGCAGAGGGGTTGCATGAAGACCCTCCTCTCCCCCCGAAGGGAAGGGTCTCGAAAGACCATCTCCAGCTCCTCGCGGGAATATACTAGGAAGGCCCGCCCGGACCCTGTGGGATTAGACCATCCCACCAGTTGGGGATATCCCATCTCTTCCGCCCAACCCAGAGCCTCCTCCAAGGTGGAAAATTCTCCCTCCGCGGTGATCTTGCCATCCGGATGATAAAAGAGCCTCATCTGTCTGGTATCGGGCCCGGGAAAACAGGAGATATTATGAGGCATTCCCGGTACCGCCAGTCCATGCTCCAGCAAACCCGGGGTGAGAGCGAGGGCCTGATCTCCACCGAATTGGGTCACCACCATGCCGATACCTTCCCGCTCTGCGCATTTCCTAACCGCCTCGAGGTGGAAAGGACCTTGGTGAACCGGAACCCCCAGATCCTTCGCAACCAGTGCCAGTAAGGGATTGTTACAGTAAAGATGCGCTTCAACGTTCGTCCGGATCAGCGCCTCAAGCCCCCTGATGACGTTAATGTCGCTCTCATATCCACGGCCGCGATGGTGGGGTTCACCTCCTAAAAAAAGTGCCTTTCCCGGGATCGCTGGATTATCCTTGTTCCCACGCCTTCCTCGGCTCTCAAGTGAAGGGGCCTGCTTGTCCCCTCCCGCCAGGGTATAGAACCAGTTAGGGAAACCAGGGGCCACGCTTCTGGGAGAAAGCCCCCTCTCCTCCGATCTCTCCTGTATCCATCGCAGCTTCACTTCCGTGGGAAGCCGTTGAAAGTTCTCCTGATCATCGGGGCGCGCCTCCACTCCCTGGCATTCCAATCGCTGATAACCCTTAAGTTTTTCCGCAAGGTCTTCCAGGCTGGATGCTATCACCACCTGCTCTCCCAAGGACCTCCTTTCCATTCCCAGCATCCATCCCTCCCTTAAGAGATAGGAATCCTCACCCCAGTAAGGCATCCTGAGAGCCACCGGGAAACCTTGACGGGAAGTGGATAGAGCGACTGCTCGCTCCAATCCATCCCCCAACATCAGGCGGACGTTGACCTCCGCCGGGTCAATCCCGGTGACCAGGGCGGTGAAGAGAGTGGCTTGACCGGGGCCAGGAAAGGCCTCGCTTATATAAATCTCCTCCAGCTGGGGGTGGAGCAGGATCTCTATCTCAGCTATCCCGTTGAAACCTAACCCCCTGCCCACCCTGCACAATATCTCCTCCAGGAAATAGGCCAGTTCCCCTTGGATGCCCTGGGGAGGATAGATCCACATGCTATCGGCGCTGTGTATCCCCGCCCCTTCTAGCTGCTCGAAGACGGCTAGAGAAAGGCAACCATCCGCCCGGTCGCAAGCCACCACGGCGAGCAATTCTTTCCACCCGGTGAGGTCTTCCTCGATGGTCACCTCTCCAGAAGGGCTCGCGGAGATGGCCCTGGAAAGCTTCTCCACGTATTCTTCCCGGTTGCAGATCCTGGCCGCTCCTACGCCCCCAGTAACGAAATGAGGGCGGACGACCAAAGGAAACCACAGTCTCTGCAGGGCCTTCATGCCCTCGATTAGGGATAGAGCGGAGGTGAAACGAGGGGTGGGGAGACCGACGTCCATCAATACCTCTTTGAAGAGAGCCCGGTCTAGCGTATAATCGATGGTCTCCGCCGAAAGACCCCACAGCTGGGTGTTCCCCCGGAAAACCGCCCCACGCGCTAACCTCCAGGATAGGTAAAGTCCCCGGATGCCCGCCGCGTTTCCCACCACCCCTTGTGGTTTTTCCCTGGCGATTATCTCTTCCAGGCTTTCCAGGCTCAGAGGTTCCAGATAGAAACGATCGCAGCATCCCGGAAGGGAAAGCAGGGAAGCGTCACAACTATCCACCCCTATCAATTGAAAGCCTTCTCTTCTAAGGGCCATGGCGGTACGAAACGCGGTATAAGCCGGAGCACTTCCCCCCTCCACGGTGAGCGGTCCCGGTCCCAGGATTAACACCTTTTTTTCGCCCTCTGACGTCATTTTCACACCCCCGCCATCGCGTTTCTATTCATCATCCATCCATTGCATAGGCCTAGTCCCTTTACTTTTTAAATTTACATTATGAAAATAATCCCTGTATTCCGTAGCCCCTGGCCCCACGGCCGAGGGTAACCCTACTCTCCCACCAGCCTTCCATTCTTTATCACCTGAACGATCTTTCCCTCTAGCTCCATCCCTTGGAAGGGACAATTTCTACTCTTTGAGGCGAAATTAAACGCATCCACCACCACCTGGGCATCCGGGTCCAGGATCACCAAGTCAGCCCGTGCTCCTTCCCGAATTCCCTCCCCGTACTCTTCCGGGAAAAAACCCATGGCTTGCGCGGGTCCCACTGTGAATCTCTCCACCAGCTGGTAGAGATTCATCAGCCCCGTCTTAACCATAGCGGTATACGCCGCCGCGAACGCTGTCTCCATACCGATAACCCCTGAAGGTGCGTAGTCGAACTCTTGCTCCTTCTCCTCCAAACTATGAGGCGCGTGGTCCGAGGCGATAACGCTGATAACGCCCTCCGCCAAAGCTTTCCTTAAAGCATCTCGGTCAGCCCTACCGCGCAGGGGCGGATTGACCTTGAAATTGGTATCTAGCCCGTCCACGTCCTCATCAGTAAAGAAAAGGTGATGGGGTGTGACCTCGGCGGTAACCCGCACCCCCCTGGCACGCGCCTCCCGCAGCATCTCCACCGATCGCGCCGAGCTTAAATGGGCCAGATGCAGCCTGCCCCCCGTATATTCCGCCAAGAGGATGTCCCGCGCCACCATCACCTCCTCCGAGACGGAGGGATTGCCTCTCAGCCCCAATTGGAAGGACCTCATCCCCTCATGCATCTGACCTTCCGCCGAGAGGCTCCGGTCCTCGCAATGGGAGATGATCACCCCGTCGAACATCTTCACGTACTCCAGAGCCCGACGCATCAGCCCAGCGTCCTGCAGGCCCCACCCATCTTCGGAAAAAGCCCGCACCCTGCCGGCGGATGCGTGCATACTCCCCAACTCCGCCAGAGTCTTCCCCTCCATCCCCAGGGTGATTGCCCCCACGGGGAAAACATCGGCTCCCTCCCCTATCGAGGCCTTCTTCATTATCTCCTCCACCACAGTAGGGTTATCCACTGGAGGCTGAGTGTTGGGCATGCAGCAAATGGCGGTGAAACCGCCGCGCAGAGCGGCCATCCGTCCCGAGGCGATGGTCTCCTCGTCCTCCCTGCCCGGCTCCCTTAAGTGCACGTGCATATCCAAGAAACCAGGGGAGACGCATTTACCCTTCCCATCGACAACCCTGGCTCCTGAGATATCCAGTTCATCGGCGATCTTTGTCACCCTCCCTTTCTCCACGAGCAGATCGCCCACCTGGTCCCGCCCGCTGAAGGGGCATATGATCCTGGCTCCCTTGATCAGGATCTTACCCATGCACAACCTCTCCCTCTCTTCTGAACCCTATCAGTACGCATAAAAGACATGAAGGATCGCTTGCACTTAATGGATCGCTTTCGCTTCCATCCGTAGCCTGCATATCCCTATCCATCCCCAGCTTCCCTCTTCTCCATAACTCAAAGGCAAATTCGCGCAGATTAACCATTAACGACGGCGCCCCCTAACCTATCTCTCCCCCTCTGCTTCCGTTTCCCTTCTTCCCAGGAATTTGAAGAGAACCGCCATCCTCACCGCCACCCCGTTAGTCACCTGGTCCAAGAGATAACTGCGGGGAAGATCGGCCACCTCGGCGGAGATCTCCACCCCTCGATTGATGGGGCCGGGATGCATAACTATCACTTCCTGTCTCGCCTTCTCAAGCCTCTCCCGGTTTAACTGGTAGAACCGGGCATATTCCGCCAGCGAGGGAATCAATCCCTCTCTCTGCCTCTCCCTCTGCAAACGGAGTAGATAGATGACATCACATTCCCCGATTACCCGGTCGAAGCTGTAGCTCACCTCCAACCCGCTCTCTTCCACCTCCCTTGGAATCAAGGTGGGCGGCCCCACCAGAATGAGGCGGGCACCCATCTTGGTCATAGCCTGAATATTGGAGCGCGCCACCCTTGAATGGAGGATATCCCCCACCAAAGCCACGGTCTTTCCCTCGATAGACCCCAGCTCCTTGTGAAGGGTGTAGAGATCCAGAAGCGCCTGGGTGGGGTGGGCGTGCATCCCGTCTCCGGCATTGATCACGCTGGCATCGATCCATCTGGAAATCATCTCCGGTGCCCCGGAGACTGGATGTCTTACCACCAAGGCGTCCAACCCCATGGCTTGCAAGGTCAACGCCGTGTCCTTGAGACTCTCCCCCTTGGCCACGCTGGAAGAGCTGGCGGTGAAGTTGAGCACATCCGCGCTGAGGCGCTTGGCAGCCAACTCGAAAGACATCCTAGTGCGGGTTGAAGGCTCGTAGAAGAGGTTGACCACCGTCTTCCCTCTCAAAGCCGGAACTTTCTTCACCGCCCGGCGGGAAACCTCCTCGAAGGAGCGAGCGGTCTGGATGATCCAGTCAATCTCTTCCCGGCTCAACTGGTCAATATCGATGAGGTCCTTCTCGCCGCCTCTAGTCAACTCTACCTCCCTGGGTAGTCCTCGCCAATCTCGGTGATCACCTCAATAAATACTCTCTTGCCATTCCGTTCCCCGCCTGTCCCACATCATCCTGGAAAGGATACCTGGATACCTCGTAGCAGCCGAAAGAAAACACGTCAAGTCCCGGGAGTCGAACGCTCCATCCGTGCGGGATGGTCGCCCCTTTTCTCACTCCTCCACAGCCTCCTCGATGACCACCGCGTCGTAACCGTCTACCTCCTCCAGGCACACCTTAACCCGCTCCAAGCGGGAAGTGGGTATGTTCTTTCCCACGTAGTCGGGGCGGATGGGCAGCTCCCGATGTCCCCGGTCCACCAACACCGCCAACTGAATGGAATTGGGTCTTCCGAAATCAATGATGGCGTCCAGCGCCGCCCTGACGCTTCTGCCGGTATACAGAACATCGTCAACGATAATTATATTTTTCTCGGTGACATCGAAGGGGATGTCGGTCTCCCTCACCTCGGGTTGGGGATGGGTGAGGATGTCGTCCCGGTAAAGGGTGATGTCCAGGATCCCCTGAGGCACCTCCACGCCCTCGATCTCACCGATAATGGTTCCGATGCGCTGGGAGAGCGCAACGCCCCTGGTCCTAATCCCCACTATCCCGATATCGGCGGCGCCTCGGTTTTTCTCCACTATCTCATGGGCGATGCGCTTCACCGCCCGGCTTATATCTCCGGGGTCCATGATCCGGCTCTTCTCACGGTAAACGATCTCTCTCACCTCTCGCTCGCCTCACTCCCCTATCTCCTCGGTTTCCAACTCCCAGGTTCTTTCCATGCGTTCTCTAAGAGCCCACATCGCCTCCTAGCCCACGGAACCCGACTTTCCCAGCCCCATGGAGAGAGGTGTACAGGCGTAAAAAACTGCTCTTCCTCAGCGGAAGAGCTATGATATCACTCATATTCATATCACCTTTCCAGTCTCACCGAACTGCATTAAAGGCTTCAAAGTTTGACGCTCTCTCTATAATAGCAGTCGCTATCATAAATCTTCAACGGACAGAACTTATTTCCTTGATTTTCCTTGATAATTTACTGGGGTAATTTCGCGGAAAATTGAAATTCGCCAATGCTGGGGTGTCCAGTTTGGGGAATAAGCCTTCCTTTAATAAATGATTAAAGGAGTATACCATCGTATTTCAGTGTCTCTCTCCCTGATGATTAAAAGTGAAGGGAGAAGCCAAATTTTAATACAAGATGTAAAATTATCTTAGACAACGTTTCCCCACTACCACTCCTTGACATATATATGTGGGCGTCTCGCCGCAGCTAAACTCCCGCTACCCATTAGACTTCTCATCCTTCCCGGAAAGCTGATGATCCCGGATAAAGTGCCCCAACAGGCCGTTGACGAACTTTCCCGAATCCTCGGTGGAGTAGCGTTTGGCTAGCTCCACACATTCGTTCACGGTGACGCCGGGTGGAATATCTTCCATATAGAGAATCTCCGCCATGCCCATGCGCAGCAAGTTGCGGTCGATAATTGGCATACGTTTAAGAGACCAGCGATCGGCGTATCTTTCGATCAATCCATCGATTCTGGGCTGCTCCCTACGAATAATGTTGAGGAGCTCCTCGGTGAAGGGGTCCCACTGACCACCTTCCTCGAGTTCCTGCTTGACCGAGGCGATCACCTCTTCCAGTGTTTCCCCGGTTATCTCCCATTGGTATAGGCAACGTAGCGCCAGATATCTCGCCTTTCTTCTCTCTTCTCTCAAGGTACCGTCCTCTCCAGCTTTGGTATCTTTTAAATCCGCCCATATCCCGCCCGGATGTCCCCTGGGAATATTCTTATAATTATCAGAGGGGGTTGACTCCCACCATATGTACATTGACCTGATCCACCCGGTATCCGGTCATGGACTCTACCGCCTCTTTGACTAATCTTTGCGCATCGCCTGCCACCTTTTTTATGTTTTGCCCGTAGTCCACGTTCAATTCGATATGCAGGGAGACTTCGTTATCGGTGGTGATAGCCTTGATACCCTTGACTAAATTCTTCTTCTTCAACCGGTCCTCGAAATGATCGGGCCTCAATCCTATGCCGTTTCCTCCCTCCAGCTCCAGCAGCGCGATACCCGCGATCAACTCCAACACTCCAGGACGCAGCTTGAAAACCTCGACCAAACCCATACCTCCTCTCCGCGGGGTTTACGGGGAGCCCCCTATCCTCGCTTCCCCATGTCACCCTCTCCTATGCTTTCCTATTCCCCTCTATATCTCGTCTCCTCTATTTCGTAATTACATTCTCAGCCAAGACACTCAATCCATTTCCGCTGGTTATTTCAACTTTCAAGTCGGCTCACCCCACCCTTTCCACATACTCCCCCGTCCGCGAATCCACCTTCACTATATTTCCCGTCTCGATGAAAAGGGGTACCTGCACCACCACCCCGGTCTCCAGAATGGCGGGCTTGCTCCCCCCACTGGCGGTATCCCCCTTTACCCCCGGGGAAGTCTCCTTCACTTCCAATTCCACGAAGATTGGTGGTTCCACCCCCACGGGCTTTCCCTCGTAAAGGGGCATGTCCACCACCACCCCTTCCTTGATGTATAAAGCAGCGTCCCCTATCTCTCCCTCTTCCAAGGCCATTTGTTCGTAGGTTTCCATATCCATAAAATAAAACTTGGGACCCTCCCGGTAGAGGTATTGCATCTTGCGCTTGTCCAGCACCGCTAGTTCCACTTTCTCCCCCGCACGGAAGGTCTTCTCTATCACCGCCCCGGTCTTTAGATTTTTGAGCCTGGTGCGCACAAAGGCGCCACCCTTTCCAGGTTTTACATGTTGAAAAAATAATATGTTGTAGAGAGTGCCATCAAGGTCGATGGTTATGCCGTTGCGAAAATCATTGGTAGAAATCATAGTTACCCTTTCCTCCTGGTCGATTGAAATTCCTCATTAAGGCCATAGCTTTTTTGAGGCATCGATCCTTATCATTTTCCTATTTTCATTCGATGATTATGGCGTCTTCTCATAGCTTCCCCTTCCTTCCGGTCGATTGAAATTCCTCATTAAGACCATGACTTTTTAAGGCATCGATCCTTATCATCATCCTATTTTCATTCGATGATTATGGCGTCTTCTCGTGAAGAACCAGGATATGGTTTCCCCGGCATGATGGCCCCATAACATATTGGGTTCGAACTCCATCGCCTGAGATGGTATTGTCTTATTATTCATTATCTCCCTATTAATTATATGTTTATCTCTCATGCGTCTGCCCTCCACATCTTATCCAAAATATATCTCATCCCCGCGACGACCTTAATCGTCGACCTTAATCGCATTGGAATAGGAATTTATATCCTCAACCCGGAAAAGGATGCCCGGGATGAACATGCCACCCATTCCGTTCGGAAAAAGGTAGTTCGCACCAATGGGGGCTTCGCCCTCAATCATAGCGCATATACCCCGGCAGGGTAGTTAATCTCTTCGGTCCCTGGGCGGTGAGCGTCACCATATCCTCCACCCTCACCCCGCCCAGCCCAGGGATGTATATTCCGGGCTCCAGGGTGAAAACCATTCCCTCCTTTAAAACGTCTTCGCTGGAAGAAGTGAGATAAGGACCCTCGTGAGTCTCCAGCCCCACCCCATGACCCAAAGAATGGGAGATGTACCTGCCGAACCCGCCTTCGGCGATAACCTCTCGCGATAGCTGGTCCAGCCGAGCGGCGGGCACCCCTGGAACGCACTCACCCATCACCCGCCGCTGCGCCTCCAGCACAACCTCATGGGCGAGGCACAGGCGCGCGGGAGGCTTCCCTATCCAGACCGTCCGCGTGATGTCCGCGTGGTAACCCTGATAGATGGCTCCGAAATCCACCAGCAAACCACTTCCCTCTCTTAAAACTTGTGAGGAGCTTTTGCCATGAGGAAGGGCGGTTTTTGATCCCGTCAAGAGGATAGTGGGAAAGGAATGGTCCTCCCCTCCCCTCAAGAGCATCTCCCCCTCCAGCTCCGCGAGTATATACCGGGTATTTCTCCCTTCCAGAGGGGAACCCTTGAGGACGGCGAGGAGCGCCCTCTCGCTGATCTTCACCGCTCTCCTCATCAAGGCGATCTCGCTATCATCCTTTATCTCCCTAAATTTGGAGACCTCCCGGGGCAGGGGCTGGAGACTGGCGCGCCTCTTCAGCCTATTCCTTATCTCCTGGTACTGGGCGTGGCTTAAGTGAGCGGGATCGTAGAGGATGCGGGTCATGCCTTCCTTCTTTGCCACCTCAAACAGCGATTCCGGCAGCGGGACCTCGCGGACCACCATCTCCATGCCAGTTACCTCTTTCTTCACCTGCAGGCGATAACGGAGGTCGGTGAGGATAATAGATTTCTCCCTTCCCACCAGCACCGCTGCGGATGAGCCGCTAAAACCAGTGAGATAACGTATGTCCGCCAGGTTCAGGGATAAGAAGGCGTCCGCCTCCTTTTCTTCCAGCAGGCTACGCACTTTCTCCCTTCTCGCCTGGTAGTTCATGGCCATGGCTGTATATTATCATATATAAACAGTTTCTTCCTTTTCGCCCTCAAGACGTTTCCCATTCCCCAACCTTTCTGAAACCGCATAAAGAGGAAAACAGCCGTCTTGGTTTCATTATCTAGGAAAGTTTTGATAAGCGGAGATGCCGCTCCGATGAGCGCTTAATTATTTTACAATATGTAATATTTATCTCAGCGCGCTCCCCGTTTCTGCCACGCTATATCTCATCGTTTACGACTTCCACTAAAGCCGCCCCTAAACAATTAATCTTATAGAAAACGCCATTCCCTGGCGGGTTAAAATTTTATTGCGTGAAATTTTTTCTTGTCAAAACCCCATTTTCTCAGCTTTTTTTAAGGGCCACGGGGATTGGCGTGAAGCGAGCGAATGGAAGATATTGCGCTCCGCGCGTTTGGGGGCTGATTTTTTTATCTTTTCGCTGTCGTGGGGAGGCGGAAGGCAAAAGTAGAGCGTTCTCCTTTTTTACCAATCCCATTTCCCCCACTTGAGATCGGAAAGCCGCTCAAGCGTCGCGCTCGCACGCCCCTATCACTCCTCCTCCCGCAAGAGGAAAAGGAACGGCGCTTCCGGAACGCAGTCCGGAAGCGCCGGGATCTGTCTTCGCCAGCCATTCCTCTACTCGGCGGGCACCTCCTTCCACTCGTTCACCATAACGTCGATAGGGAAGCCGGTCACATCGATGTCCGGCGCCCGGTAATTGATAGAGGCGTTAGAGAAAAGGTTGTTGGTGCTGCTCACCACGATATTATGCAAGGCGGTGAACTGGAGGTTCTCCCCGCAGAAAGCACCTAAATGGAGGTATATGTCGTTTCCCGCCCAGCAGAAGACGTCCTCGGAGGAGGCTCCGAAGGAGAAGTCCCAGCTGTTGTTGAAGTAGGCGTTGCCCTTGCAGATCACCTGGAACTGGCTGTTGGCGTTGGGAAAGCGCAAGGTGGAGTTGGAGGTGAAATTTCCCTCGCAGACGAACACCGCCTTGGTGTTGGCCACGTCCCAGGCGAACCCGTTTAGGGTAATGTTTCCCTTGGCGTAGAAGACGGTCATGGAAGAAGAGCCATAGCTGGACATGTTCCCAGAGATGGTTAGGTCCCCGGTAAGGTTGTAATGACTGGGGCCTTGGTCGATAGCTAGGAGTTTGAAGTACTCGAAATTGGCCTCTGGTATATAGACCGGCTGGCAAGCCCGCATGGAGGTATAAGTGCGGGGCCGTATCCTCCTTATTATGAAATCGGTGAAGAGGAAACGGAAGATCCAGTCATCCGGCTCGGGGAGATACTGGGGGGTCTGTACCTCGCCGAATTGCAAATCCGCCCCTTTAAAGATCAACCTCCCTAAATCCAAATCGCCTCCGGCATATGCGTGCACGTACCCCCCTACGCCTTTATGGGCATCTCCCGACTTTACTTTGCCGCTCACCGTGAGCTTGGTAGGATTGGTGAGACTTCCCCACATCTGGGGAGCGACGATCAGGTCTACCCGATTGACCCCCTCCACGTCACCGTTGACAGTGAGGGCCTCGCCTACCCCGTAGATTCCTGGACGCACGTTCAGGGTGAGGTTATGGTTAGCCCGGATATTGCCATTAATCTTGATGGGATTCCATAGGTTAATCCATTCATCGGCGTTGATGGTAAGGTCATTACCGGCGAAAAGGATGTAGTGTTTCATAACGTCGAAAGCCTGGCTTCCGTAGAAGACCACCGTCTCTTGGATCTTCCTCTGATAGGTGATCCCCCCGGAGACATAGGTTCCCTTGGCGGTTACCGTCCAGTAGGGGGTGGCTCCGGTGATGGTGATCTCGTAGGTGCCTCCGAGGAGAGAGGGCGGCGGATCCGACCCTTGAGGAATGTGGTAATAACCTCCCTCGATGTCCTGGTTGACGATCTTCGCGTGGGCGATGGCGCAAGCGGAGTCCGCGATCTGAAAGGCGCGGTCCTCCGGGCGCATGTTCACCACTCCGGATAGGGTGGAGGCTGCCAGGAGCATAGCCAGGGCTCCCAAGATAGCCAAGACGGTGATGGCGATGAGCACCAGGACCATGGCGAACCCGCCCTCAGCTCCGCCAGTCACCATCCTCTCCCTTATCTTCCGTAGCGTTTCCCTAATCCTCTTCATCTCGTCTCAATACCTCCTTGTAAGGCAATTTATGTTTAAATGCGTCATTCCAGGTCGTTCCTCAGGGCCACTTCTCCCTGGAAAGTGCGAGTGACGTTCATATGCAGGGTCGCCGCGCTACAATTGATTACTATCTCGATCCTCTCGACATGCAAATTCCAATCCGGGCTGCCTGGTGAAATCTCCACCATCTGTATATTCTCGTCATATCCAAAGTAAGTGAAGGTTATGCTATCCACCGATTCCACCCAGTCCACCCAGTTCCCGTTCTCCCACCTCTGGAGGTAGCCCCCGCCATCGCTCTCCTTGAAACCCACCTCGTCTTGGGTGCCATCCCCATCGATATCCCCCTGGAACCTCAAGATACCGTTGGTGCTTAAATCGGGGTAGATATGGGTTGCCACCCTTATCTGTCGGACCATGGCGGACATGGCCTCACGGGCAGCGTCCTCCACCTTGGAGAGATTGTATGATACGGCATTTCCCCTGAAGGCTCCCTCCATCACCGCGAAGAGTCCCACTAAAAAGATGGATAGCACAACGATGAACACGATGAGCTCGGCCAGTGAGAAACCTCCCTCTTGCGCAAGCCTCTTCCCGACCTTCCTCAGGAACTTGAATCTTTCCATCATTCAGATCACCATCTCATTTCCTCTTCTCGCGCACCTGATAGATCCTCTTCGCTAATTTCCTATATGTTCCTCACGTACCAGCGGGAGTTCTGGGTGTCCTTCTCCGTATGGGACCCGATCAGGGCGTTTACCTCGATATTGCAGTAGATGTCGCTGCTCACGCTGGGCATTTGCCAGTTAACCCCGTCGTCCGCGGTATCCACCCATACCAGTTTGGAGGCGCGATTGGTATGCACCGCGTAATTTCCCGAGTAATCTAGGGTGGGGGAGGTGGTGCGGAATACCCGCAGGCGGGTGTTGCTTCCATCCAGAGGAAAGCCCATGCCATAGACCTTGAAGTCCGCATAGGCTCTCCTGGTAGAGGTCTTGGTCTCGTAGGACCAGGCGTAAGCGGTGGCGGACTCGGTGTTCCAAGCCTCCACCGGGGAGGTACCCACCCTCCAGGTGTGGATGGTGATGGCTCCCTCAGCCCGCGTGAGCATGCGCGCCGGACCGAGGTCCACGGTGAAGCCCCTCTCCAGATACTCTCCCCATGGATACCATACTTGTATCTTCCAGGAACCGGTATGGGAACAGTCGATGAGATTGAGGCTTACGGGAATCATACTATCCCCCTCGTCGCCACCCACCCCGGAGCAGTCCGAGGTGATGTCGTACGTTGTCAAACCATCGGTGAGCTTGACCGAGGAGGCGTTAGCTAGATCGTTCCCTTGAATTTGGGAGGATATATTATAATAGTTTTCCCAGAAATCCTTTGATGAGTCCACGTCATTGAAGGCGTTAAATTGTCCTTCGAAGTCCCTCACCGCCAGGGGGTTGTTGATGGTATATCCAACGGAGTCATCGTCCTTGTTCCTCACGAAGGGTTTGTAATTATACTCCGGAAGCGAGGAGATGTCGAAGTAAGCCACGATAGTTGTGGAGCTCACCGAGTAAAGCGAGGAGGCCTGCACCCACCATCCGGCGGGGTTGCCATCATCCACATAGGAACACAGGTACACTTCCACCGGAGGACTTCCCACGGTATTGAAGTCGTAGCCGGTTATCCTTAGCTTCCAGGGGTTGGCACGGTTGCGGTAGGCTTTGTGAGCACCGGAGGCGTCCACCATCACGTCGATGGGCGTGGGTTGCGTCTTAGTTAGCTCGAAGAGATCGGCGGAGTACGCGGCTACATGACCCGCCCCGATCTGGGCGGGGTCCTTGTTCACCACCTGAAGCTTGTAGAAACCGGTGGGTTTACCTACAGGGTTGAATTCGTATTCCAAGCTGCAGCCGTTGTCTTGATATCCACCATTGGGGAAGGTCCCGGTTATATAAGTACCGTCGATCACCTGGGCGTTCTCCGTAACGTCCTGGACCAGCCGCACTGCAGGAGTCTGGATGAAGTAGCCCCCGCTGATGATCAACCTGAAAATACCCAATTTGTGCTTTCTTCCGCCCACGTCCTTCACAAAGTAGTCGCTGATGATGGGGACGGGGTATTCCACGATGAATTGCTGATAGAGATAGAGAGAGACCACATCTTCCTGGTGAACCTTTACCGACCACTTGCCCACCGCCTTCATACCCATGTTCACTGTGCCTACGATCTCCTCCGAAGTCTTGCTGTAGATATTCACCTCGATATCCGCGTAGGGATCTCTCACGATATAAGCACGGGCATCCGCTGCGAATCCATAACCGACTATCTTCACCGTGGCGGTGTAAGTGGGGTAATGGGCGATGGCGTTGGGAGCCGTACCTTTCACGCTCTCCGGCGAGATCACCTCGATGCTCTTGATGCCCGCGGGATAGGAGGCCTCATGCTGAGTCTTGATGGACTCAGTTGAATAGGTCCTGGTTATCCCCTCGTCCAGCCAATGTACGTTCACCTTTATGAGTAGGAGATGAATGGCGGTGTTGTCAGGGAACTTGGGGGTGTCGTTTCCTGGTTTCTTGGGCCCCCAGGTGTCGATGATCTGAGCCACCCCGGCGCTGTCATTCAGGTATGAGAGCTGCACTCCCACCTGATAATCGGGAAAGTTGGTCATCTCCCCGTAGTCGAAGGCCAGCACCTCCGGGATATTGTCCCAGTCGGGAACGGTGGAGGAGCTGGGGTTGCCGGGGTCCTCGTAAACATAGGGGTTATAATTCTCGGGACTTCTCGCTCCCCAGAAAAAGTCGTCGATGTCCCGGTCTCCTATGGCGGGGTCGTAGTCCACGTGATAGGGGAGGGATTTTATCCCTTCCATTGCCGCCTGAGCGCAGGAGGTCACCCCATAAGAACGGGACACGCTCTTCATCCCGGTGAGCGCTCCATCGAACATGCCCATAATGGGCAGAAGGGAAAGGGATAGTATCAGGCTCGCCACCATCACCTCCGCGATGGAGAAGCCCCTTTGGCCCTTCAACCTCTTCCAGAAAATCATCTCATCCTCCTTACGTGTA
>JACVIX010000013.1 GCA_015711725.1 Candidatus Geothermincola primus
CAACATCTCGTCTAGTCCTTTTATGCCAGTGGGGACGCGTTGGTTATTCATAAAACAATCCCTTAAATAAAAACGGTTATTCGGACAGGTTTCGCTCACTAGGATCGATCGAATATATTATAACATAAGATTTTAACTTAATAAGCGTTGCCTATGAGGGTTGTTTATAATCAATAAATTCTTAGAGCATTCCTTTAAGCGAGAATTTCTTCATTCATCAAATTTGATCCCGCCCTCGACCAGCTCGTATCGCTTTCCGGACTCCGCAAGAAAGCAGAGAGAGAGAAACCGCGAATACTATAAAAATTGGGATATTAATTTGATTTCGCATCAAAATTTCAGTGGATGACAGATAGCGCCGGCAAATTCCATCAAAAATGAGGATTGGCAAAATTCACGCCTTTGTGGTTAGCTAGCGTATTGGAACTTATTATCCCTCTAGAAAGCACTTATAACAGTATGAATCGTCAATATCCTTTTTCATCTTAGAACAGAAGGCGTTAAACCCCTTAATCTCCAGGTTTTTCAATTCCCTTATTTCGCGGGTAACGTGTAGATGGTTACACCAGAAAAGGTCATCCATGCTTATCTCCGGGTTCCTCATCGTCTGTCCCTCCTCCTACTCTTAAACCTATATTATTGTAAACTCAAGATAAACAATAATATTATTGTTCATCAATGACAACTTTAATGTTATATTATTAACAGAAGTTAGTCAATACCGCACCTATCATTGCTTTGCCTCAAATGGAATTGTCCATCAAGCCGTTAGGCAATATAATGCATGAAGACGATCGAATAATGGATATAGCAGCATAAACAGCCATAGGAGGGCCGCATGAAAGATCGTTTTAACCGATTCCATAAGCTATTCTACCCCCAATCGATAGCGCTAGTTGGCGCCTCTAATGTGCCCACCAAATGGGGTTCTTTTCTCCTCAGTCACCTCACCGGCGGGGGATATCCTAAGGAGAAAATCTTTCCCATCAACCCACATGAGGAAGAGATACATGGCTTGAAAGCATATAGAAACCTATCCCAGCTACCCCAACCTGTGGACTTAGTGGTCATCACCACCCCGGCCAAGATCGTCCCTTCCATCCTCGATGACTGCGCTAGGTTAGGCATGAAAAACATCGTGGTGATATCCTCAAATTTTAGCGAGGTGGGGGCGGAAGGCGCTGCCTTGGAGAGGGAGATAACCCAAATAGCCAAAGAAAAGGACCTCTTCATGGTAGGGCCTAACACCATGGGAATAATCAACACCCAGGTGGACATGTACGCGGTGGGAGCGCCCTTACAGCTACATAAGGGCAAAATCTCCTTTGTATCCCAAAGCGGCAACGTAGGCGCTCAAATGCTCGGCTGGACCATGAGCCAAGGCATAGGCTTCGGTAAATTCATCGGTACCGGAAATGAGGCGCTTATCCACTGCGAGGACTTCATCGAGTTTTTCGGTAACGATCCGGATACCGATCTCATTTTGGCGTACATTGAAGGTTTGGATAATGGTCGGCGATTCATGAGGATCGCTGGCGAAACCGCATTGAAAAAACCTGTCATCGTGCTCAAATCCGGGAGGACCGAGGCGGGAAGCAAAGCCGCCATATCCCATACTGGAGCGCTGGCGGGATCGGATAAGATTTATGATTCCGCGTTCAAACAATGCGGCGTGATACGAGCGGATTCATCCCAAGAGATGCTAGACCTATCCAAATCCTTTGGCCGCCTACCCCTGCCCAAAGGCAATAGACTAGGTATACTTACCCTGGGTGGGGGCTGGGGGGTAATCGCTACGGATGCGGCATCCGAGGCTGGCTTTGTCCTACCGGAGCTGGAGGATCACGTAATCAAAATGTGCGATGAATACCTCCCTCCCTTCTGGAGCCACGGCAATCCCATCGACTTGGTGGGCAACATGAACATCCAATACCATCTAGAGATTCTTGAAGAATTAGCGAAATCTGACAACATAGACGCGATGGTTGTATTGGGTTCGCTAGGAACCGGTGTGATGATCGGTCTCTCCGCCTTGGTATCGGACTATACCTCTATGGGTTGGGACTACGATTCCCTGAAAAAGTTCATGGTGCGTATCGATGATCGCAACCGTGCCTTCTTACAGCGGGCGCTAGAACTAATGAAGACCCATCAAAAGCCCATCGTTAACGTGGAATTACAATTTATCGGAGACGAGCACCTGGTGCAGTTGGAAGCCGGCAAATCGGTCATTTTCACGGCGCCGGAAAAAGCGGCGGGCGTTCTCGCCAAGATGCGAGATTATTATGGATATCTAAAGAGGAAAGGAGTGGATTATATATTTTAAGTGAACCTGGGCGTTAAAGGCTCGTCATTCCATACTGTCCATATACCCTCCGCTGGGCAGTTGGGCAGTTCTTTACCATCCTCTTTATGTTCATACTCGAACCCGCATTTATCACAGTAATACTTGCCAGCAGGAGCTGGGTCCCCAGTAGTCTTGATTTCATCATGATGTGTCACTTGCGGTCACCTCCATCTGAACTTCAGCTCAAACTATGTAAATACCTCGATCAAGCTCACGCAATATCCAAGAATAAACTACAATAATAAACACAGCAACATTTTCTTATGAACGGTATCGATAGTCAACCGAAAAATGATTTTATCCGCCGAAAGCCTGTTTGACGATATTTACCAAGTCACTTATGGAAAAGGGCTTCACCAGCACCCCCTCGACCATAATTCTCTTTTCCTGCTCGATCTCCTCAATTGCCTTTTTCATAGCGGAGATTACCACTATGGGAACGTCTTTTAACATTTTCGATTTTTTCAAACAATGATACACCTCAAAACCGTCCACATTGGGCATCATGATATCCAGTAGGATAAGGTCTGGCTTTATCCGTTCGATTTCCTCCGTCACCCCTTCGCTCTGCACGAACCCGACAACCTGAAATCCGTGCCTCTCAAGGACGATGGCGACCAGGTCGATCATGTCCTGATCATCCTCTATATACGCGATGACCCTCTTTCTTGTATCCATCTCTTCGCTCCCTACGGTCTATTAATATAATCGAAATCTGCGAAGAGAGGCTTGATAGTTTTTTTCATCATGCAATAATTGGAATACTTAATAACAGGTATAATGGAATTTATTCACAATGTTAATAATATTTCATAGGCCTCGCATAAACTCCGGACGGAGTATTTCCGGTTTTTTCAGAGCGTAATCTATAGCGTCGATAATCGCCTGGCGGTCCCGGGATAGAACGCCCCCCAGGGGTAAATAATTGGATGCGTGATTGGATCTGAACAGACTGGAACGCACATTGATATTCTCCACCATGTGCCTCAATTCCCTCAATAAACCTAATTGATCAGGAAGACTAAACTCCCCCATCTCCATCTCCCTGTGTAACTTAGTGCCGGGAATGACCATTAAGGTTAGCGCGCTTATATATTCGGGTTCCATCTCGGATAGAATCTCCGCCGTACGCAGAGCGTGGATCTTGGAATTTTCCACTCCCCCAAGCCCAAGTAGGACCATTATCGAGGAGCGCATCCCCGCTTCCTTGCCCTTCCTCACGGCCCTCACCATCTCCTCCGCCGTTACCCCTTTTCTTACCTTCTTCAAGGTCTCATCATCCCCACTTTCCAGGCCAAGATAAAATATGGCCAGCTTGGAATCACTCAAGGCTTTGAGTTCCGCCTCGCTCTTCTCCAGAAGATCCTGAGCATTAGCATATGTCCCTACCCTCTCCAGCGCGGGGAAAGATTTATTCAACATAAATAATATTTCCATCAATTCATCGGTGGAACGACACAGCGCATTCCCATCCGCTAGAAACACTCTGTTCGTCCGGGGATATAGCCTTTTAGCTATAGCTATATCTTCTCTTATCTCTTCCAAATCTCGAAGTTGAAAAGCGCATCCCTTATAAGTTGCGCAGAAGGTGCAAGCGTTGTGTGAGCATCCGTAGGTTACCTGCAGAATCAGGCTCCTCGCCTCACTGGGAGGTCTGATTATCAATCCTTTATATCTCACCATCGGTTCATTTTCTTTTTCCAGTTTTTCCACTACTTTTGAATCAGGCTCCTTGCCTCACTGGGAGGCATGATTATCAATCCTTTATATCTCATAATCGGTTCTTTTTCTTTTTCCAGTTTTTCCACTACTTTTTGATACATCGTTTATATTCCTTCTACCATCTTCTTCTCCGCGCAATCGAACTGATATCCACATGGAGATAACCACAAATTTTAATCCATTTCTTCACCAGATGAGAAGCACCGCACGCACCGGTGAAGCCTCTGCGCCCCCCAAGGAAAGAGGCAAAGCCACTAAGAAATACTCCCCTTCCTCCACCCCAGAGAGATCCAGCCCCTCCAAAACAGGAATTCCCGCCATTAGAAGCTCAAGGTGAGCCAGAGGTTCCCCAGCGTGGTGCTCCTCGATACTTATGTAATCGAAACCCAGCAATAGGATACCTCGTTCTTTGAGATAACGAGCCCCATCATGAGTTATATAAACATGGTTCTCGTAAAATCGATCTTCTTTGAGCAGAACGGAGTTATCGGTCTTCAGTAGTATCCTCTCCCCCTCCCCAATTCGTTGTGCCCTTAAATCTTTCTCCTCCACGAACTTGACTCCTCGCAGGTCTAGAACCCTAGATACCCCCACGAACCGCTCAAGGGAAATCGTGCTTATATCCACGCCTTCGTGGAGAAAGTGATTAGGGGCGTCCACATGGGTGCCAGTGTGAGCGCTTAAATCCAACTCGGTTAAATTATAAGGATCTCCGCGTGTCAGCGCCCTGGCTTTTCTCATTTGCGCCTTTCTATCCCCCGGATAGGTTAACATATCCGAACGTATCCTCATGGATATATCAATTATTTGCATGATGCAACCTTCCTCGTGATAAATTTCCTCCTGATAAATAATATAAAGCTGTGAGTAAATTCCCCGCGTCGTTATCCTTTCTCCATCTCCACCCCTATACTTTCTCTCGTTCCAATGGCCCTTCGCAAGTGGGTAATTGAGGCTGAAGTGGGTGTAACATATAAAGTGGATGCGATATACTAAGTGGGGTTGAGACCTCCTCAACCGAAAAGAGATTCAGCATATAATGAAGTTTATCTTTGCCGTTCATCGCCCCATCGTCTCAACTCCTCCCTTATAGACCTTGGCCTGCCCCTTAGGTCCGCCCAGGAGCCGTCCCGGAAGAGCAATTTTTCGAAATCGTCATACAGCTCTTTGCTCACATTCGGACCTATTCTCGCGGTGAAAAAATTTGCTGGGTCTAGATTCACATTGGGCTCATCGGTGTCGTAACAGACAAATCCCGCCTTCTCTAGATACTTTAAAAGCATTTTTCTATATTTATCCTTGGGCATGCCCAAATTATCTAGATCCCAATGCCAGCTGTAACCTGTGCTAATAACTATTTTATCGTCGAAAAAGCGGTCGTTCAGCACCGCATCCATCATCGCTTTTGCCACCCCCATGGAGCGCCAATTCCTGCTTACCTCGATTGCCATGGCCTCGATTAACCCTCGTCCCCTCAACTTGCCCCATCTCTCCGCCTCCGACGGCGGGGCGATAGCTATAAATCCTATTATCTTCTTATCCTCCGTATAAGCGATGATTATCACGGAGTCCTCCTTGCCCGCCAAACGTATCAGGGCTTTCCTCTCCCTTTCCGATGGGTAACTGGGGCCGGAAAAGACTCCCATTCCCTCATCCAGTTGGAGAGAAGAGATAAAATCCGGGTCGGCTTTGACTTTTATGAAAACCTGACCCTTGGGGGTTTGGAAGACCCGGTTTTCCTCTTTATTTTCCTGTGAGGGATCTTTGTCACTGTCCATATGAGAAGACCTTTCGAATGAATAAATGGCTATTTTCCCTATCCTTCTGGCGCGAGCGCAAAGGTAGTTTCCACCTGTTCAATCATAAATCTTTAACCGGTCACGCTCAACGCCTAACCCGAGCGTCAATATCCATCCCTCTCGGACCTCCCAAATATACCCGTATCTTTCCCGAAAATTCGTAGTAATCGCCTCTAGAATTTGATAATGTTTTAATGGTCATGACCGAGTTTTTATGGAATTAAGGATGCGCGATGGCCAAGGGAGACAGGAGACTTCGCATAGCAGAGATAGCTGGCGATAGAGAGATTCATAGTCTGCACTCCATCAATCAGCTTTCTCCAGACATTCGCGAAAGAATCTATAAACAACTCATACCCAAAAAAATCCTCGACTTTCTCTCTATCGATCCAAAAACTCTCTGCAACCCCCAAAGGGAACGAGTGGTCAATTTCATCACCCCCCGCCAAGCGGGGTTCGCAATTATCGAAGTGAGAAAACATCCCCAGGACCAGGACTGCGTCTTCTTCTTGGAGATAGCCGATACCCCCTTTTCCAAAGTGGAAATCACTTTTCTAATCGTGAACGATCCCAACAGCCCCCGCTTCAACACGGATGTTGACGAAGATGGCCGCAGAACTAAGTTTGGCACCGCGCGCCGCAACATCCCCGAGGAGATTAGGGCGATGGAATACGGTCTTGCCCCCGGCCAGGTAAGGAGAGGCTTGGGGATACTAAAGGATTTTCTCCCCCTAGCCCTAGGTTTCTTCGATAGCATGGGTCATGATATGATCATCGCCGAACCCCTAGCTTACCATAGCGCAATCCTGTTCGAACATTATGGTTTCAACTACATGCGCGGGCGAAAAAAAATGGAGGAGATAAACGCCGGTTTCCAGCCGGGAGGCGAGCTTTTTCTAAAACTGGATGGCAGCACCCCTTTTCGAAAGCCAGGTCAAGAGCGAACTGTAAGGGGCCGCAGTTGGGCTATACATGACGGCATACTAGGAGAGCCATGGAGAGACGTGGAGATGTATAGGAGCGTGAATAAGCGCGCGGATATATGCACCTTTCCCAATTGGGTTTATTGACTTTCCATATACCCATATATTTAATAACGCTATGCTCATATATAAAGAGGCGATACCAATTTGAACTGATTAATCTGAGGTTTTCACCGATGCAAAAAGCCTCAATGTCTTCTTGGACATAGAAAAATACTGACTATTGCCCATTCCTAAAAACGGTTATGACATCTTCTCGGGGGGAACCCGGATATGGTTTTTCCGGCACGAAGGCATCAGAACATATTGGGTAATAACTACATTACTGAGGGGATGGTATAATCTATTTTCAAAAAGTGAATGATTGTAAAAACGAGCAAAGTCCCTTGTCGATAGGAAATGTTGGCTTCGGCCATCTGCAATCAGGTATACTATCGCGAAACACCGTTTCGCTTTAATGGATAGAGCGTTAAAATCATTAATATGTTGGCCCATTCATGGAAAACGAGGGAAGGAGACTGATATGTTGGTCAGAGACTTCATGACCCCTGATCCCTTGACCCTGTCGCCTCAGGACAATCTAAGGGCGGCTATGGAATTGATGAAAACCCATAAGTTGAGAAGGTTCCCGGTTGTTGACCAAGGTAAGTTGGTGGGAATTATAACCGACCGGGATGTTCGTCAAGCTGGGGCCAGTTCAGCGGTGATGCAGGAAAGAAGATATGTTGAGTACCTGCTTGACCGCATCCTGGTAAGCGGAATCATGACCCCCAACCCCATAACCATAGGGCCCGACGAACCTCTGGAAAATGCGGCTAACCTGATCCTTAAACATAAGATTGGGGGCTTGCCGGTGGTGGAAGATGGCCGCTTGGTGGGGATTATCACTGAGACCGATCTCATCTCCGCCCTTATCCGCTTTTTAAAAAATTAGATTAAGCCTGAGGTCATGCCGGATGGATACCGGAGAGATAGTTGAAAAAGTCCCTGCCTTTCGAATCTTTCATACCAGCAGCCGAATCCTTAATCCACTCTATCTCACTCCCCTCGCCATGCTGGCAATCTCTATCCATGTCTCTATGGAAGTGTGGGATGGGCTGAGGTGGTTCGCTCTATATTCCCTCTTTTCCACGGTCATCCCTATAGCTGACCTGATTACGAGAAGAAAGATGGGGCTGATAAGCGACTGGCACATCACAAAACGGGAAGAACGTATTCGCCCCCTTATCTTCGGAATCCTCTACGCAATGGCGGGGACCGTCACCCTCACCTTGCTACACGCTCCCACCACGCTGGTGGCGTGTATGGTCACAGGGATAATAACGGGCGTGATAGCTCTGCTCATCACCTTGGGATGGAAGGTAAGCCTCCACGCCATGGGCAATTCTCTACTAGCCACCCTGCTTTTCCTGGTCTTCGATCTCCATAATATCACCGGGGCGAAAATTGCATTTATCTTTCTCCTCGCCCTGCTGGTAATCATTACCGGGCTCTCCCGGCTAATCATCAGAGCACACACCCTCTTCCAGATTATCATGGGAACCATCATTGGGATAATAATCGGAGTGGGTGTGTTTGGCGCATTCGGTCTATTCTGAGAAAAGGCCATAATTTTTTGATGGTACTTTACGCGATTGACTTCATTGGGGCTCGATGATACTTTCTTTTTATATCCCTCATATAAATTGTCAATAGAACATGAAGGCCGAGAGAGGGAGATTCGGAATGATCGTGGTGATGTCTTCCGGGGCGACCGAGGAACAAATCAATATGGTCATGCGCAAGATCGAGGAGTATGGCCTGCAGGTTCACCCCATCTTTGGGGTTGAGAAAACCATCATCGGGGTAATCGGCGATGACAAAACCAAAATCGTAGAGACCATGGCGGGATACCCGGGAGTGGAGAAGATCATTCCCATATTAAAACCATATAAATTCGCTGCTCGCGAAACCCATCCAGAAGATACTATTATTCAAGTGGGAGATGTCTCAATAGGGGGCGACCATCTTACCATTATGGCCGGACCTTGTGCGGTGGAAAGCAGAGAGCAGATTCTCAATGTGGCCAGAATGGTTAAGTTGGCGGGTGGTTCGGTGCTGCGAGGCGGAGCTTATAAACCCCGGACCTCTCCTTATAGTTTTCAGGGATTAGGAGAGGAGGGGTTAAAGTACCTTGCGGAAGCCAGGGAGGAGACCGGGCTTCCCATCGTAACCGAGCTTACCGATCCCCGGAAGATGGAGCTCTTCTGCAACTACGCCGACATTATCCAAGTTGGGGCGAGGAATATGCAAAACTTCGTGCTCCTTACCGAAATCGGTAAAAGTGGCCACCCTGTGCTGCTGAAAAGAGGTCCTTCATCAAAGATAGAGGATTTGCTACTCGCCGCAGAATATATAATCAAAGAGGGAAACAGTCAGATCATCCTCTGCGAGAGAGGAATTAGCACCTTCGAGACATACACTCGCAACACACTAGATCTAAGCGCCGTCGCGGCCTTGAAATCTCTGACCCACCTACCCGTGGTGGTGGATCCCAGTCATGCCGTAGGAATCTCCAGCATCGTGCCTTCCATGTGCTACGCTGCCGTCGCCGCCGGAGCTGATGGACTTCTCATCGAGATACATCCCAACCCTAACTCTGCTTTATGTGATGGTCCCCAATCTCTGGATTTCGAGAAATTTTACGCCACTATGAAAACCATCAGAAAAGTAGCGTCGGCGGTAGGGAAAAAGGTGGGCTGAAGAATAATATTTTTACATTGTGTAAAGTTCTAAATCGTTTATGTTGGTTAATTTCTGCACATATTCACCTTGCAATTCTTCTTTCAAGGGATTGCGTATCATAAATAGATACACGTCTGCCCGGGGATCGTACTCATCGGTCCTTAACGGCTTCGGTATGGTTATGTAGTCCTTTAGGCTCTCGAGGTCCAGATAGAACTCTTCCACCATCGGTAAATCTTTCTCTCTAGCTAAACCCATAAAAGCCATCTGGGTAGCGTATTCGAAGAACATGACTTTGGTCAAACCTGGCACAATACCTTTATACATGAACCAATAGTTACGCATGGGATCGAACTGCTCCACCCGCTTCAATATACCAGGATCAATAGTTCGAAAATTCTCCAGCTCCCTCTCCAAATGGCTTAGTGATTCCTGGAACTCACTTCCCTCCTCCATTAGGCAAGTTATTCCCTTGAAAACCATCCCCCCCGCCAGAACTGATTTGGATTGGGCGGGAACCGATATTTTCTCCCTGGCCCTCGCATCTGTCTCTATATAATGGGTGAGGTTCTTCTGCATTTCGTCGATATTGACGCCAAAAGCATAAAAATTAATTCTTCTCCACCCATCTTGCTGATTCTCCGCCAACACGCCTATCCCAGGATTATCTTGGTAGATATAGTAAAAGGCTTTCTGTTTTATCAATTGCGAGGCGCTCCCTTCTCAGATCTTTCTTTCTCCAATCTAATCCCCATCGATTCTTTATGTAAATATTGGAGAGCGATATTTGTCTTGTCCATTCCCTTTTAATATAATTTCGGTATCGACTGGCGGAAACCTTTATGGGGGGATGAAGTCATGATTCTTTACTGGCCTGGGTTCTTTATCTTTCGGGTGGTGGCGCTCTTTTACCATCTGAAGGTAGAAGGAAGGGAAAACGTTCCGCGTAAAGGTCCTCTGATCGTGGTTTCCAATCACAACAGCCGCAAAGACCCCGTAGCCATCAACCTAGCCTTACGCAGGCCAGTTCATTATATGGCGAAAAAGGAGGCCTTCGATCCCAAGAACGGGTTATTCGAGTGCTTGATGGTCAGGTTGTTTGGTGCCTTTCCCGTGGATAGAGAGCATCCCGGGCCTGAGGTCATCCACACCACGGAAGAACTCTTGAATAAAGGCTTATGCATCGGGATATTTCCCGAGGAGCACCGTTATCCCGACAACCACCTTCACCAGTTCAGAGATGGAGCCGCTTATATCGCCTGGAAGACAAGGGCGCCTCTCCTGCCTATCGGCATCACCGAAACCAAAGGCAAGGAATTGAGGGTAAAGGTGGGCAAACCTTTCCAGTTGCCTCAGTTTAAAGGTAGGCCTCGGGAAATTCTGCCCCAAGCGACCGCCTTGATTAGAGAAAAAATCGCGGAGTTGCTTCCTTCCGACTGGATAATAGATTGATGGAGGGCGGGTTTCCCCGCCCTCGGCTTTATAATTGACCTATGCCTCGCCGCCAATCATCCAGCGGCGCATCCGGACAGATCGCAACCCTGCAGCCAAAGTTCCACAATCAGTTGCAAGGTGGGTGGGTTGAGGTTGACGTCCTTGTCGATAAGAACATCCAGTACCGCTGGCTTGCCAGATTGATGAGCCTCCTCCAGCGCTTTTCTGATATCCGCGGGGTCTTCAACCCGAATGCCGAAGCCACCCATGGATTCCGCGAGTTTATCATAGCGAGTCTCCCCAAAGTCAACGCCGCAGTAGCGTTTCCCGAAAGCCATATCTTGAGCGCCTTTAATCATGCCCCAAGCCTGGTCATTGAAGATGATGTCCACAACGGGTATACAGTAACGTGCCGCTGTCTCGATCTCCTGGCAATTGAGCATAAAGGAACCATCGCCATGCAGCACGTAGACTGGCCTGTCCGGATAGTTCATTTTAGCCCCCATGGCGAACGGCAACCCCACTCCTAAGTGTCCCATGCCCGAGGCCATAAGAAATGAGCGGGGTTGATATACCCTGGACGCCATACTCGCCCAGAGGGCGGTATTGCCGCCGTCTACGATCACAATGGCGTCCTTGCCGAAGAAGTCAACAGCTTCCTTTATCAGGCGGAGAGGATGAATGGGTTTGGAGTCGAGGCTAGCGAATTCCGCCATCCCCTTTTCAGCCTCCTCGTCCGCTCCCCGAGCCATGGCGATTGAGGCTCTCTCCTTTACGGGCTCGATCTCCTTCTTTATCTTGTCCAGTATCTGCTTGAGGACTCTCTTCGCGTCCCCTACGATAGCCAAGTCCACTTCCCGATTCATCCCGATTATCTCGGGGTCGATATCCACTTGAATCATTTTCTGTGCTGGGGGCTCTCCCCAAAGAGGGGACTTGCCCCAAAAGTCCAGCTCGCTCATGGTGTTCCCCACCACCAGGACCACATCGGCAGTCGACTGAGCCACGATAGCGCCGGCGCTTACCGGTACGAACACTAACGGGTGATCCTCAGGGAGACAGCCTCTGCCACCCACGCTAGGCGCAATGGGTATTTGCATATATTCGGCTAGTTCCTTGAGCTCTTCCCATGCGCCCGAGCGCAAAACTCCACCGCCGGGATGTAGAACCGGTCTTTCTGCTTTTAAAAGAAGTTCCACCGCTTGGTCCACCGCTGATTCGTCCCCTGAAGGGGGTTGCTGCGCCCTATATCTCTCTGGGGGCACGATCTTCACATCTTCCTCGTTGCCCAGTTGATAGAGAACATCCACGGTTATATCCAAATGAACAGGCCCTGGTCTGCCAGTGGTGGCGATGCGAAACGCCCACTGCACCATCTCCGGTATCCTTTCCCAGCAATGCACCAGAGCATTCCACTTGGTAATCCCTTTAAATAGACTCAGCTGATCCAATTGTTGTTGGCTGCCTTTGAAGGGATAACAACGATTGGAATGAATCTGAGGGGTAATAACCACCAAGGGAATACTGTCAGAATAGGCAACCCCCACTCCTGCCACTAAGTTCAGCGCGCCCGGACCCACAGTGCCGGTGCATACCCCTACCTGATCAGAGGTTCGAGAGATAGCGTCGGCCATATGGGCAGCGGAGGCTTCGTGCCTAGTCATGATGAAATCCATGCCCGCAGGCCTGCCTACCCGATAAATAGCATCCACGAATGTGGCCAGCTGGCCCCCAGGAATGCCGAAGACGTTCTTCACGCCTTCATTGAGCAGGCATTTGACCAACAATTCCCCTCCTGTAATCATCGCCATAACCATACCTCCTTTGATATCTATACACGCTTCTAAAATGGGTTTTCATTTGATTGTTTTCGACATCTCACTATGTTTCAGCGTCTCATTATTATTTTCACATTGTAATAAAAGGTTTGTGGCTTTTCCTTGCCAATGCTTCCTCATACATATATTCATCGGTTTTTCTTACCCATTCTCCTCAGGCCCTAAACGCCATGGTCACTTTGTGGCGAGAAACTGAATCCTTCTGGTATATGGGTTAATCGGAGCAAGGCCCGCAAAATCCCAGGCGTATATTTTTCTAAAACCCGCGCCAATCAGGATTTCCATGAGAAGATCTTGCTCGTAGCCACGCTCTTTGTGCACCTCACGATATAGTCTATAGGAACCATCTTCTAGAAAATAATTGCTCATCTCCAGAGTGGCTATCCCTTTACTCTCGTCAAAATCGCTCCTCCAGGAGAAAATCACTCCTTCATCTCCGAACTCCCACGCATCTATATCCGCACCTCCCCTTAGCTGGTAGAGGGTATTCATGTCGAAGATGGCGCTACCCTTATTTTTCAATACTTTGTAAAAGTTAGAGAACGCCACAGCTAATCTCTCTTCCTCCAGGATATAATTCAATGAGTCGGTATTGCAGGTAATCAAGTCCACTTCGCCAGGCAGGTCGAGCTCAAGGAGATCCTGCTGAAGGAATACGATAGGCAGATCCTGAGCCCTCTCGCGAGCCACCTTCAACATCTCCTCGGATTTGTCCACGGCGTATACCAATGCGCCTTCCCGAGCTAGATACTCGGCCACCAGCCCCGTTCCGCAAGCTATGTCCGCACAGAAATCAAAAGTTATATTAAAGCGCTCTCGCAGCCTGGAGAAATTTTTCAACCAGTTAGAGAAGGCAGCCTCTCCTATCAAACGATCATAAATGAAGGCTGTGCGCTTATAAGGTTCCACCAATTTCCCTCGCAATATCCTTTCCGGTCTCGTAAGCTTTTTTTAATTCGTCCGGATGCTTTAAAACCTCCCCTTTATCATCAACTCCGGAGATGGTTAGCTCCCTCCAATCCTTTATCTCTAAAATATGATAGAAATAGGCGATGGTAGGCCTCACGCAATCGAAGGTTTCTGGCCTGTCTCTTCCACAGACGGAGATGAACAGTCCCCTTCTGCTAGTTCTCAGTTGCTCATCCTCCACTACCGGCTTTTTCATCACATACTTAACCGACCAAAACCTCTGACAACGGTCGATTACCATCTTGGCTTGAGCGCAGATATGCATAGAGAAGATGGGAGCGGCTAAAATAATTCCACTCGCGGATAGCAAATGGGGGTAAACCTCCTGCATCCCATCTTTCTGGATACACTGACCGGTGGACCCACATCGGTTACAGCCCAGGCAAGGATTTATCTCCTTATGGCTGAGGTGTTCCTTTAACACCTTGAGACCCACCTCACTAATTCCGTCGATAACCTTATCCAAAAGCGTCTCTGTGTTTCCACCCCTTCTGGGACTGGTAGCAATGGCGTATACGTAGGTCTCTCCCAAAATCGATCACCATCCTTCTCCGGCGCGATCACCACTTCAATTCTGGAGGCGGGTAGAAGTAACACTCTTCAGGGATAATGTTAGTGGAGGAACGAACTTATACTCATACCACTGGTTTGGTCATTTCGTTGAGCATTTTCTTAAGCTTGGCGGTCTCCTCGCTGATCATCAGGTAATTTGCTTTTTTTCTCTCCACCTCTCGAATAAGGCGATTTAGTTCCTGCAGTGCCTCGGCTTCCTTCCGCTCCAGCTCTTCCAAGCGGTTCTTCAGACTCTCCAGATTCCTGCCTCTCTCAATGCCTGCGGCTATCTGCCTGGTTAGAGTGTTTAATATGAAAAGGTCATGTTCATTGAAAGCCCGATCTTTCCTGGTATTCAGGTTAAGCACGCCCAACAGCTCTGACCCACTAACGATAGGCACGCTCAGTGCATCGGATATTCTTCTTTTGGTGCGAAGGGCGGGATCCATGAGATCGTCCAGCAGTAGCATCCCCTCCCTAAGCTTGGCCACCATTCCGGCGATACCCTCCCCCACCCTCTTTCTCACGTTTTTTACTCTGTCCTTTCTCAGCCCGTATGAAGCTCTTATCACCATAATATCGCTGCCTGGTGGGTCGATGAGCATGATCGATCCCGAGGTGGCGTCCATAAGCTCTATGGATGCCTTAATGATCATATCTAGGAAATCATCGAGGGAGGTAAAGGAAGCTATGCTTTCATTTATTCTCCATATAAGGTCCAACTCTTTGATACGCCTGCGGTATTCCTCTTCTCTATCCAGCTTAGCTTCGCTTCGCATCTCCGCCATTTCCCCACGCTTCCGTCTCACCAGGCAATCTATTTATATTTGCTCAATCAGCAGCGTAAAAGTGGCGTTATCTAACCTACATAATCTCAACATTCTGAAGGGTCCCTAAACACAAACACTAAAATACTCGCTAACCCGCTTGTCCCTGCTCTTTCTCCCGTTTAGACCTCTTCAGTAAGATCTAACCGTAATATCACTCCGCCATAGCAGGCACTTGAGTCATATTGGGATAGCGCGCCCCTCAAACCATCGGACCTTTTAAAGCCTGCCGCGTTTTATTTTTATCATATAATAAAAAGGGCGTGTTTTGTAAGAAAAAACGTCCTTCGCTATTTTCTTTTTTTAAGCTAGTTAACCATAGCATTTATTTGCCCTTAACAATCCTTTCCCTGGCGATAAGAGCGGCCCCCAGAGCTCCAACGATCTGAGGGTCCATAGACAACGGAGCCACCGAGACTTTTAATCTTCGCTCCAAAGCAATGGTTAATCCCTTGTTTTTGGCGCATCCTCCCGATAAAACTACCTCCTCCTCCAGACCAGCTTTCCTCACCAGGGACGCCAGCCTTCCAGCGATGGACTCGTTTATCCCCGCGGCGATATCTACCAGATCCACGCCCTCGTTAAGCAAGGTTATGACCTCGGATTCTGCGAAGACGCTGCATTGGCTGGTTATCTGGGCTGGCGAAGACGATTTTAAAGAAAGCGCGGCCAGCTCCTCCAGTGAGAGCTCCAGCGCCCTCGCCATAGCTTCGTAGAATCTCCCCGTTCCAGCCGCGCATTTATCATTCATGACAAAGTCAACCACTTGGCCTTTTTCTCCAAGTTTTATCACTTTGCAGTCCTGTCCACCTATATCTATGATGGTGCGGTTCCTGGGGTTCAAGTGATATGCACCCTTCCCGTGGCAGGTTATCTCCGACACGTTCTCGTCCGCTATAGACAGGTTAACTCTTCCGTATCCCGTCCCTACTATATAGTCTATTTTGGTATCGGATGGGAGGTTGACGTTGTGTAAAGCAAGATCAATGGCTTTCCGCCCGGTTCGATCTGGTTGGGTGGTGCAAGGAATAATAGAAAAGGCAATAACATCTCCATCCCGGAGAAGCAGAGCCTTGCCGGTGGTGGAGCCTACATCACAACCGCATACCAACATACTTTAACCCCCGATAAGAATTTTCCCCATCGGACTCATCGCAACTCCAGCCTCATCGTGAGTATCTTTTCCCAACCTATTTATCTAACCTTAGAGGCGCTAATTGACGACAATATATTGCTACCATCTCCCCATGCGATTGGTCAAGTTGACCAATCATGGAAACCGTATATGGGGAGAGGCGCAAGGTCAAGGTTTTATGATACTTTTAGAAGAATAAAAGACTTGAAGGCAATTTAATTTTATCCCATCAACCGGGTAAATGGAGGTCAGCATTTGAGAACCTTCTCCAATTGGGCGAAAACATGGCTTATCAGATACCATTATCAGCTGGCGCTGTTACTTATCATGGTTATGGGGATCCTCCTGCGAATAAGATTTCTTCATCATCAGTTGATTATCGACGAAGCCAACAACTATCTCTGCCTGAAAACGATGGCAGGTCTTTCTCCAGGCCCCCCATTCGACCAAGTTTTTACCTATCACCCGCCGCTCTATCTGACCTTCGCCTTTTTTCTTTCCAAGGTTTCTGGCTTATATAGGCCGGCTCTTTACCAATGCTTCTCTATCACGGTTTCCATTTTATCCCTCATGCCTCTTTATCTGCTGGGCAAAGAGATTTTTAACCGCAGAGCGGCGCTTTTCGCCTGTTTCGCTTTGGCATTATTCCCAGCCAGCATGATAATGGACAGCTGGATTAAGGTGGATCCTCTGGAAGTGCTATGCGCGGTTGCATTCCTCTATTTCCTGGTGAAGGGTTCCTCATTGTGGTCAGGCCTGTTTCTAGGGCTTGCGCTCCTAAGCAAAGAGACGGTATTGATGGTATTGTTTGGCATCGCGATTTTTCTGCTCATAACCAGGGATCGCCACCTTCTCAAGATTTTCCTGACCTCGCTCGCGATAGGCGCTGCGCTCTCTTTTTGGTGGTATTTATTCATCTCCCCAAGTCGCGGCAGATTCCTCTCTTTTATCTTAGGAACTCATCCGGAGGTCTCCATGTTTAATTACGGGTCTGCCTACTACATCTCCGGCCTCCTTAAAGATTTGGGGCCCTTTTTTATCCTATCGGCCCTGGTGGGTCTAGGTTGCGTCCTTTATCGCTATATCGCTCAGAGGCGTCGATTACCTCTTTTGCCCGCGACTATAGTTCTAACGAATTACGCCTTCATCTCCCTCATCAAGGGGAAGCCGCCTTGGATGATAACCACCATCCTACCTTTTCTCGCCCTTCTGTGTGGGGTGGGCATAGACGCATTCCTGGAAAAGGTAAGAAACAGAGGTCGCAAATTACTCATATTTTCACTAACGTTCATTCTCATCTCGGGCATCGTTCCCGCTTTGGCTTTATCTTACGATGATTACATGCTGGGTCGTCAGGCCTCAAGTTATCGTTTTGCCCAGCAATTACGCCACGAGGCGGAGAGGATAGATTCTCTCGTCCCCGTTGATGATTCCATGTTGATCTACTTCGGAGCCGGGGTTTTTCCCAATAGTATATTCCTCTCCTACATCTCCCCTCGATCTATTGGGTTTATCGATGATCGCATATCCTATCTGGATCTTTCTGGGTATGTAAACCAAGAGGACATAAGATGGGTGGTGATCTTCTGCGATGGGCGCGGCTTGGAAATCGCCACTTTCTTGTATAATTATGAAAGTTTCTTCTTCGAAAAAACCGGATATTATCTTCTCGGGAAAAGGATATGGCCATGACTCGAAACTCGAGTAACTTTTCAACGGCATATGAATTTTCTCCGAGGGGAAATAGCCTCCGCTGGCGGCGATCGCTCCTTCTCTTGCTGCTTCTTTCGGTGTTTCTCTTTCTTAGAATGCGAAATCTCAATCATCTGCTCATGTGGGATGAAGGCAGATTTCTTCAGGTCCTAAAGGCTTTCTCGGATGGCGATCGTGCTAGCCCCTTCTGGCAATATATAGGTTTTCACCCACCTCTCTACCTAGCCATATCTTACCTTGCACTGCGATTGGGTCCTTCATCTTCCGCCCTTTCATGTCAGCTTGTTTCCCTTCTATCATCCTTGGGCATTCTGGTCACTCTCTATCTCATCGGAACCGAGTTGTTCTCGCAGAGGATAGGTTTTCTCGCCTCCTTTCTCTATGCACTATCCCCCGCCGCATCCGTCCTTAACCTTTGGATAAAGGAGGATTCTCTCTGCATATTTCTTTCGTTGCTTTCCATATATCTCTTCATACGTAAACGCTTCTGGCTGAGCGGCATTTTTCTTGGCTTGGCATTCCTATCTAAGGAGTTCGCGCTTCTTGCCGCTTTGTCCCTGGCCTTTTTCGCTATCGCCTCCATCAGGCAAAAACAACTAAAGATGGCTTTTAACGGATTGATAAAGGTATACGCGGTGGCTTTTTCCTTATCTTTCTGGTGGTATTTCTTCTTCTACAACTCAACTTCGCACTGGTGGGGTTTTCTTACCGGCGGCAACCTTGAATCTATACGTTTCCACCGGGCTTGGACCTATTACCTCACCGGATTATGGGCTGATTTGGGGGGCATCACTCTCATCTTGGCTATATTGGGACTTTTCGCGTCCCTACTCGGATTTAACCAGTCGAAAGACGAGAGATATCTTTACCCTCCTTTGTGGATGGCCGCTTCTTACCTTCCACTCCTTTTTTCCTATGGAAAACCTTATTGGCTGATGATAGCCGCCCTTCCCTCCTTGACCTTCCTCGCTGCGATGGGCATGGACTTTCTCTTGACTAGCGTCGAGAAAAAGGGTTTTGGCTTTAAAAACCTCTCTCTCTTCCTGGCCGTTTCCCTTCTCGCGTCCGCCTTCTTCATAGCCCTCTATCTAAACAACAGGAATTATATAGAATCGAAAGGCAGGGGGGATTACGATTACTCTCTACGCTCAAGAGCCACCGCCGATTACTTAGACGGCGTGTGGCAAGAGGGGGACAGGCTTCTGGGTATATTTGAGTTCGCCGGAATGCCCAACCCGGTTTTCTTGTTTTATCTCAACCATCCAGTGGATATCATCATCAATCAAGACATAGGCCTCCTTCCTATGCAGGTGGCGGAGGAGAGGGCCGATTGGACCTTTATCGTGGACACTACCTATGGCGATCAGGCTCGTGATGAGTTGGCGAAATTTTATAATATCGAGCCGGTGAGAGTGGGAATAGGTTATATCTTCAACACATACCTATTATTCGAAGGACCACATGGAAGGAATCAAGCAGCGGAAAGATAGCGATAGCTTGGGAAAGAAGATAAGGGTATCTACCCCAGAGATCCTGTTCTTGACCGGAACTCTTCTTCTCTTTATTCTTCTTCGCCTGAGGAATCTGAACAACGTGCTTAATTATGACGAAGCTAAGTTCGTGTTCATAATCCGCGCCTTGGTATCGGGTAGTCCAGGCGCTCTTTACGGGGAAGGGATGTTCTATCATCCCCCTATCTACCTTATTCTATGCCGTCTCACCCATGGCGTCTTTGGGGAGAGCGTTCCTGTCTATCGCTCTATATCCGTGGCTTTTTCCGCCGGGTCTTTGCTGATTCTTTTCAAGATAGCGAAGGATCTCTATGGTAAAAGGGTGGCACTTCTTTCTTGCTTCTGCTTGGCAGCGCTTCCCGCCTCCAACCTCATGGACGCATGGATAAAGATGGATTCGATCTGCGTCTTCTTTATGCTCATCTCCTTGATGCTCTTCTTGAGAAAGTCATATATTTGGAGCGGTGTGGCTCTAGGCGCCTCGCTTCTTTCCAAAGAAAACGCGGTTTTTCTAGCCCTTCTTCTGGGACTGTATTTTCTCCTCAAACCCACCTGGAAAGAGCTTAAGGGGCTGGTAATCACCATCTTCATCGGAGCTCTTATGAGCTTTTGGTGGTACGCGTTCCTCTCCAAATCGGGCGAAAGTTATTTCTCATTTTTTGCAGGCTCTTCCTACGAGGCGAAGGCATGGCATTACCCTTGGCATATCTATATTTCCAACTCGTGGAAAGACCTTGGGGTTCTATTGCTCGCTATAGCCCTCATCGGATTTTTCCAAAACCTTTATAAATCATCAAGGTTGCGACGCAGGGAATACGCCTTACCCCTAGTATGGATCGCGGCGGTGTACCTACCCCTCTGCTTTTCCCACGGTAAGCCCTTCTGGATGGTTACCATCGCCCTTCCCGCATGGGCAATATGTGGGGGTTTGGGCTTGGACTTCCTATACCAGCGCTTACAGGCTTATGGCGAAAAGGTCGCCGTTATAGCTCTTAGTCTCATAATCCTCTCTCTTGCGCTTATATCGACGTTCAACGGAGACATCGAATATATGCGTGAACGAGACGAGGGATATTACGACAATTCGCTCTATTCTCGCCAGGCGGCCAATTACTTAAACGGCACGGTTCCCCAGCCCGGCACCCTGATTTCCTATATGTCCCCAGGCTCTATGCCCAACCCTATTCTCCTTTATTATTTGAATGCTGATATCCACGTGGAACTTATACCTTTTGAGCACATCGAGGCGGGGCAAGTCCCTTTGCTTATCCAGGACTGGCGCGACTCAGGAGCGAAAGCGGGATTTTTTTATCCTGATTTCTATGGAGATTGGCTTACCCCGCTCTACCACTATTATCTCGGCGGAAGAGTGGAGAGGACTCCATATGGATACCTACTTATAATGGAATGAGCATTCCGTATTTGTATGGAAAGGATGAATCGAGCTAATGTCAGTGTATACGGCCAGAGGGTCGCACTCAAACAAAAACGCTTCAATAATAAGAAAAAGAACGCCAACCGACGAATCCAAGGTTGAATTGTCCTCGGTTGGCGATAAACTTGAAATAAGAAGATGAAAGGAATTATATGAGATGATATTGGAAAGAGGCAGGTTACATTTTCTGCCCCATAAAAACTGATTTTCGGCATAGGAGGTGTCCATCGGTGGAAATCACGTTTATAGAGGCCAGAGATCTTCCCGACGCTTGGTTCCAGTGCGTTTACAATATCTTCGATAAAGGAAGGGTATATCAGATCGAAAGGGGAAGCTTTAAAGGCCAAAGGAGATTGGAATACGATTTTGTCTTGGTAAAAATCACTCATCCGGAGACGCGTCCCCTTATACCGGACATGCCACCCGGTGTGGGGCTTCCTCCTCCCACGGATATGGAGTATGTAAACGAATACCTGGAAAAGTTGTGTTCCTCCTCATCTAAATCCGAGTCAGAGGATTACACTTATGGGATGTACTTGGAAGAACAGATTCAAGAGGTTATACGCATGTACCGGGATGAGGGGTTCGGCACCAATCAGGCTTGCATGGCAGTATGCGACCAGAGGTCGATTTTTTTGGATGACCCACCCTGCCTCAGGCAAATAGACACACGGATCTACCCCGGGGAGGAGAGGTTGCATTTCATCTGCTATTTCCGCTCTTGGGATCTCTGGGCAGGATTTCCCTCTAATCTGGCTGGCATTCAACTTTTAAAGGAATATATGTCCGATGAAATCGGGGTGAGACCCGGAGAGACCCTCGCGCTCTCCAAAGGGATGCATCTTTATGAATACGCATGGGAACTGGGAAAGACGCGGGCGTACCGAAATTGACGGTAAACCCCTTTTTAAAATCTCTCCGATAGCCAACCCAACGCGCGAGGGTATTTGCCTATATAACTTCTTATTACCTAAATGTTTATTATTTTATAGTTAAGTAAAATTTATGGAAATTTAAACTGAACATAGAAAATGCTTTTTATCTACTTGTTACTGACATATACTTTATGGTGAAGAAAGGAGGTAGGAGATAAACCCGCTCGCTGTCGAGTTAAACCAAACCATAAGGGAATTCAGCCCGACGGTCTACGACATGCTTTCTAATCTTGGGAAGGAACTTTTTTTCCCACGAGGGATAGTGCAACAGACCGCGGAAGCGAGATTAAAAGCGCATCTTTTTAATGCTACCATAGGCATCGCCACAGAGAAGGAGCGCGCGATGCACCTCCCTTCCATGATTAAATATATACGCGATCTAGACCCCGATGAGATTTTTTCCTATCCCCCCACCACAGGAATCCCCGAGCTAAGGAACAAGTGGGCTCAACGGCAGATGGAGGAAAACCCATCGCTCGGAAATAAACAGGTGAGCCTGCCCATTGTCACCAACGGCATTACCCATGGGCTAAGCATCATAGCGGATCTTTTCTGCGAAAAGGGTGATCCCGTTATCCTTCCCGATAAGCTATGGGGCAACTATAGAATGATTTTCGGACTACGTAGAGGGGGAGATATCTTGACCTATCCCTTTTACAACAACGCCGGAGGTTTTAATCTTGAAAGCCTAAAAAGCTTGCTTGGAACCATCCCTATCTCAAAAAAAGTTATAATCATCTTCAACTTTCCCAATAATCCCACTGGCTATTCCCCTCGTGTGGACGAGGCTGTTGCAATCGCCGAAATGCTTTATAGAGAGGCGGAGTCGGGGAGGAAGCTGATTGTCGTACTGGATGACGCATACTTCGGCTTTTTCTATGAGGATGAGATCATACGAGAATCCCTCTTCTCCGCCCTAGCTGACCTTCATCCCCAGATTCTCGCCCTCAAGGTGGACGGAGCCACCAAAGAGGATTATGCCTGGGGATTGAGGGTGGGATTCCTAACCATGGGAATCGGGGGCACAGGGGAGAAATCTATACTATACCAGTGCATGGAGAAGAAGGTGGGCGGGGATATACGAGCAACTATCTCATACTCCTCCATGCTTAGCCAGAGCTTGCTTCTGAAGACGATGCTCTCCCCTCACCTCAAAGAGGAGAAGAGCCAAAAATATAATATATTGAGAGCGCGCTACCTCAAAGTTAAGGATGCCCTGCGCAATGAGAAATACAAGGGGTGTTGGAGATACTATCCATTTAATTCTGGTTATTTCATGTGTTTGGAGCTCAAAGACGCGGACGCTAATTCGGTGAGGAAGAGGCTGCTAAATAATTACGGCGTGGGGGTTATTGCAACAGGAGCTAGCGATTTAAGGATCGCCTTCTCTTGTATTGAGCAAGATCAGGTGCATGAGTTGTTCGAATTATTGTATAATGCCGTCGAGGATATCAGAAAAACGACGTAGAGAAATAGCTATGAGATGGAGCAAGGATGGATATCGGGAACAACGAAAAGAAGAGGATTTATATCATAGACGTCACCAATCGCGATGGCGTCCAGACCTCCCGTTTAGGATTGGCTAAACTGGAAAAAACCATTATTAACCTTCTCCTTAACGAAATGGGAATATGGCAGTGTGAGTTTGGTTTTCCCACCACCCATCACGAGACTAACTATCTGCAGGCAAACTTGGAATTGGCCGAAATGGGCGTGATCGACCGCATGCGATTGGAGGGATGGCTTCGAGCTTGGCGGCGGGATGTGGAAAAAGCCAGGGCAATGGTGCCCAATCTCAAATATATCAATTTATCCACTTCCACATCCCCTCAGATGATTCAGGGAAAGTGGAAGGGGGAGAGAAGTTTTGATGATATCGTCAAGTTCATGACCGAAGCGCTAGATTGCGCGCTGGAGGTGGGATTCGAGTCCATAGGGGTTAACGCGGAAGATGCTTCCAGGACGCCTTTAGAGCAACTGATTGAATTCGGGCACGCGGCAAAGACTCATGGGGCGGTCAGGTTGCGCTACTGCGATACCCTCGGTTTCAACGATCCCTTTACCATCTATGATACCGTCTATGCCCTGGCAAAAGAGCTCAAGATGGACATCGAGATCCACTGCCACAATGACCTAGGAATGGCGGTAGCTTGTTCCGTCGCAGGAGCGAAAGGAGCTTTAGACGCGGGCGTAAATGCCTTTATCAATACCACCATAAATGGCTTCGGAGAACGCGCAGGCAACGCCGACCTGGTATCGGTGATACTAGCCATTAAGAAATCCACCTTGTTCCAGGAAGAAGACGTGCTGGACGATGCCATCAATCTGATGACCGCTTGGAAGACGGCTAAATACGCCTCCTACGCTTTCGGGGTCCCCATACCGGTTAACCAACCTGGAGTGGGAGAAAATGCCTTCGCTCACGAGTCAGGCATCCACGCAGATGGCGCCCTCAAAGACAGGCGCAACTATGAACTTTATGACTACGAGGAATTGGGTCGAGGCGAACCGGAGATAATAGAGACGGGGAGAAGCATAACCATAGGTGAGTATTCTGGCATCAAAGGCTTTCGCAACGTTTATGAAAAACTGGAAATAGAGTTTCAATCGGAAGAGGAGGCTCGCGAAATTCTGGAACTAGTTCGCTATGCCAACGTAAGCACCCAAAAACCGCTAGTGGAAGACGAGCTTCTTTTCATCGCGCGATATCCGGAGCAGGCTCGGAAGATCTTAACGTTAGATCCATCGGGCGTAAGGGCGAAAAATCCACTGCAAGGGGGAGAGCATGGAAGAAGTACCGGAACCAGTGCTTAAAAAACTTTCAGAATATTATTACAGATATAAGAAATTACAACCTCCCCAAGGCGAGGAGATTCCCCCTTGGGCTCGCAACATAAACACCATGAACAAGCCGGACCTGGAACATGAGACCCGCGACACCATCAGGGCTTGTAAGGAATTGAAGAGAAAATTGAACATTCTTGAATACGAGGGGGAAAAGGTTGTCCCCATAAAGAGCAAGAGATTGAAATTGCAAGAAGAATTAAACAACGAATGGACCTATTTGAGCTATTATCTCTACACTTTATTCAGGCGCTCCGGGGTAAAGGTCTCCGAAAGCGAATTCGATGAATTTATCAAAGAGGAGACAGGTAACCGCAGCTACATCACCAATTTAAGTTTAAGGTAGTGAGGCTCTGAGCCCTTCTTTCGCTTGGGAGAATCAGGCGTCTCCAACCATCCCGAAGATAAACTCCTTGGCCATTGAGGGCAGCAATTAAAAAATAAGGACCGATGAATCGATAGAAACCGAAAATCGTGTATAAACATCTTGCCTCTAAGTAACGATATAATAATAAAGCTGTTCGCAGCTTCTTTAAGAATCTTCTCATTGAGTAAAAAGTGCCATTGTTCGGTGATTTATTCCCGACGGGGAAGCTGGGAATTATAGCTAATGAGAGGCATCGAGGGTTTAGCTAAAATGATATTTTTGAGGTGATAATGGAAACGAAGGAACTGGCGGAACGGATCGCTTACCTGCTGCTGGATAGGGAATTTCTCCGAGACGAGGAGATAGAAAAGATTTTCCAGGTGGATGATTTCGAGGTAATAAAAGCGAAAAATCTTCTCTGCCGTTATTATGGCATAGCCTATGAGAAATGGCATAACGTGGGGGAGATAAGCGCTCCCTGCCTATTTCTTTTGGACGAGTTCACCGGTGATGGCGCTAGGGAAATCATCCATCGGGTGTTCCATGACCCTCAATTCAAAACCAAAAAACGCTTGCGCGAAGAGATGAGAAAAAATCAGCTGAGGACTGAGGTAAAGGAGATCTATAGAATTTTGCAGGAAGAGCTCTAGCGGGACTCAGCTCGCCGGGTAAACCTCTAGAAATTTATCTCTATTTCCAGCGCCCCTTCCCCCGACTTTTTCCAATCAAAAGTCACCCGTTGATTTCTCGCAATAAAAGAAGCGCATATTCCGGCCACAAACGAATAATTGAATGGGTTTTCCACTCTGACCTTCAAGCCACTTTCCATGGGCACGGTGAAGATGGGGTTCCCCATTCCTCGAAAAGCCAGGAAGAAGAGGTCCCTCACCCTTTCCTCCGGTTTTCTGTGCTTCCACTGTATCTGTGGCAGGATGGTATCCACTACTTTTTTGGTGACAACAGAGATGGCTTTGTCTATATTCCCTCCAAAACGCTGCCCATATTCCCTTTTTGTTCTCTCAAAAGCCATGTTTATCCCGGCAACATCTACGAATATAACGGGCTCCCCTGTCCTGGTATCAATAACGATGCCCTTTTGTTCATCCCAATGAAAAAAACTCACGGATATAGGCGCCTTGCATTCCCCGCACCGCTTATAACTTATATAACCTCTCCTAGGTTTTTCCTGGGGGAGTTTCATCTTCTCGAAGATATCCTTCTTATCTTCCTGGCATTTGAGGATCAGGTTATACTTCCCGCCTTCCCTTGTCACTTGGACATCCCCGCACTTCCGATCCAGAGCCATAAAAGCGCCCATGACGTCTCCGCTAAATAGCTCTAAGTTGTAGCACTGAGAAAAACTCACCCAAACATACTGGGAAGGCTGGTACTTTACAATTTCCGCATCGGCAAGCCCCAAAGCCCTACATACCTCAGCGAGCTCATAATATCCTTTCTTTTTTAAAAACGGGAGCGCCCTCAAGAGATTTATCCTCCAACCCACCACGCTACGCACATACTCCCGCGCGTCAATGGCTTTAGCCTCTCTTAAAATACCTCTCGCGTTTATGGAAAGTTCCTTTTCCAACTCGTCGAAGATTCTTTCGATAAGGGTTTTCTCTATGATCACTAGACGTTGTTTGCCATCCCGAGTGGTCAGGCGCCCATCTGCCGTCCAGTTGTGATACCTGGATATGAAATAGGGAACCCCACAGCTTTTACACGTCTTCACTAATCATCAACTGCCTCAACACTTTCCTAAGCATTTAGAGCTATTTTTCTTTACCTATCCGTCAATCTCCACGGGGCGCGCCTTTTAATATCCAATCTCTACCCGAGCGTTTTAGGGATCTTTCGTAAGATCGTCGGCGAACATCATTATCCACAGCTCAATTCTTCTTAAACTGCCACTATTCTACTTTCTTATCGGTTATTTGGAAAAATAATTCAGCATATCAGAGCATCTTCTCGCCAGTCTAATGCCATCGCTTGATAATCTACCCCACAGTTCTCCACTTGGTTTTTAACCCACTTGTATCATTCAAAAGATCCGCAACCCTATCTCAAGACTCCGCCCATACTTTCCTGCCGAGCCATGATGTTATTCTGAAAAGCGCGTCCACCGACACTGACGATCAAACTTGATGGGAGAAACCTTGGATCGATTTCCATTTTTATGCGATTCGCAGCTTCAAATAAACTCGATTATTAAGAATTCACGCTTTTTCTTACCTTGCGAAGCTCCGCCCAAGTCCTCTTCAAATAAATTAATAATGTTTCCTTAGTTCCATTTTTCAAAAGATTGTTCTGCCCATTCCGCGATTATTCCTTTTTTTACCCTTTTTTTACTCTTCCCTCACCAATTTTGCGCTCGCTTGCTTTTAAACATTTGAAAAACTGTCTTCATGCTCCCAATTTGGAAAAACCATGCGAAAAGGAAAGCCCGCAACGCAAGTTATAATTTCTTCTTCTTGCCCCGTTCGCTCTTTCTGGAAACTTGATGAACTGCCACACAGATTCTCGCGAACGATAGATGTTGGATTATTTCTTAAAGTGATTTTATGCCCAAAAAATTGAAATGCTGCCAGACTCCCAATTAGAAAATATAATACAAGATGATGGGAACGATCACATATGATGAAAGCTAGGACACAAAACCAATCCTTCAGATAAAAGATATCGCGGAAATCGAGGAAAAAGTTTGAAAGCTTATTTTATAGCTCCTCTTTTTGATTTATCGAGCGGTTAGTTATATAATTTTTTCAGCAAGCAACGGATAAATCGGCTTAAGAATCGCATCTCATTCTTGATATGGTAAACGATGAGCTCAAAAGATATCTCTAAGGCGTTGATACGTAAAGCCGCGCATCTGCTAAAAGAGGCAAAGAATTTGAGCACCTCCGCGTCCCGCATGGAGAGCGCGAGTCATTACCTTCGAGCGATGCTGGTGGCAGCTGAAGCCATCCTTGCTTCCCAGAACCTTAAGCTAACCGACCCCCAAGCGATTATTCAATCACTTTCCGATTTTCGATTAAACGGGGAACTTTTCCCAAGCGAGGCTATTAGTTGGCTGGAAGATACCTATGCCTTGTTGGAGGGAGAAAATCGCAGCGATGACATTGATATGGACACGCTGGAAGACATCGAGGACAAAGCCATCAAATTCATAGCCACCGCGGAAAATTTGCTGTTTGAAATAATTTAACCGCGCCTTTATCGCCATCCCATTCCAATTCAACTTTAAATTTCATCATTTAATTGCGACTATTTTTCCTCTCCTGGAAATTACTATTACCACATCGCGATTCGTAAATTATAATAATGAAGATTAATAAAAAAGAGCTCTGGAGAACACTATTATGCAAAATATAGGCGAATCCTCAGAATCACCAAAGAAAAAGACGGAGCCGAACGACACCGAAAGCGAGGATGTAAATTATCCCCGGTACGGTATATATACTCTGGGCGGCGACATGATAAAGAGTGTGGAAAGCATGGGGGATGGACGTTATATCATCTATTATTCCTGGGAGGAGGATTCCCCGTGAGCGAGATGCGTTGGGACCCCTTCCTAGAGGAGTGGGTGGTAAGCTCCACTCATCGCTCGGAGAGACCCCTCCTTCCCGAAAAATCTTGCCCGTTGTGCCCCGGAGTCCTGGAGGTCGCAAAGGATTATCAGATAGTTGTCTTTGAAAATCGCTACCCTTCCTTTTATCGTCATCCCCCCATGCCCGATGTCGAAAGTCGCGGTTTGTTTAAGGCCGCCAGCTCCCAAGGGGTCTGTGAGGTGGTGCTATACACATCTCAACATGATCTCAGTTTAGCCGATCTTCCTCAGGGGCATATCTTCAAACTCATAGAAGCGTGGAGAGATCGCTACTGCGAACTTGGTAACCTCCCTTATGTGGATTACGTCTATATCTTTGAGAATAAAGGGGAAGTTATCGGGGTCACCTTATCCCATCCCCACGGACAGATTTACGCTTTCCCCTTTATACCCCCTAAAATAAGCAGGGAGCTGGCCATAGCTAACCATCACTTTGCCCGGAAGGGTAAATGTCTTTACTGCTCTCATCTGGAGGCCGAGATAGCCGATGGAGAACGCATTGTGCTGGAGAATAATTTTTTCGTGGTGTCAGTTCCTTTCTTTGCCCGCTATCCTTATGAGACACGTGTCTATCCCAGACGCCATTTGGGATCCCTGGAGGAGATCTCCGGGGAAGAGGCTTGGGGTATGTCGCTGACCCTTAAAGAGCTTTTGAACGCGTATGACAGCCTGTTTGGGTATTCTTTTCCTTACATAATGTCCATATATCAGTCCCCCACTGACGGCGCTCGTCATGAGTACTTCCACTTGCACATAGATTTTTATCCCCCTATGAGAGCCGCGGACAAACAGAAGATACCAGCGGGCTGCGAGGTGGGGACGGGAACTTTCTTGAACGACACGGCACCGGAAGCCAAAGCCAAGGAACTCCGAGACGCTTTACACAGATGGCGCGAGAAACGAGATGGACGATAAAGAGGTCGCCTCAACACTGACTTTAGGTTTCTCTCAGTCTTTCGGCACCCCGCCTGAAATACTGGTCAACTCGCCAGGGCGAATCAATCTGATCGGGGAACACACGGATTACTGCGGGGGGTTGGTGCTCCCTTTCGCCTCCAATTTATCTATAGGATTCGCCGCTCTTCCTCGCCCAGAGCCCCGAGTCGCCGTGGAATATCTTGATTTGGGGGAGGGAGATTCTTTTGCCCTGCCGCCTCGAATTGAGGAGAGGGGCATGGCCTCATCCCGATACCTTAAAGGGGTTATTCAAGCCCTTCAATCCAACGGTTACAGGGTGGGAGGAATGGATCTAGCTATAATGGGCGACCTTCCCATCGAGGCGGGCATGAGCTCTTCCGCTGCGCTGGAACTGGGAACCTGCATGTGTGCCGAGTTTTGCTCGAATCTACGCCTCGATCCCTTGACCCGCGCCAAGATCTGTCATCAAGCCGAAAGAGAATATTTCGGGGTCCAGTGCGGGATTATGGACCAGTATGCCTGTGCTCTCGGGGAAAGAGAACGTGTGCTTCTGATTGACTGCGCCACTGGTTACATAGAGAGAATACCGCTGAAACTCGACGGGTCCGCCTTGCTGGTCTGTGACTCGCGTGTACGCAGGGAACTTAGCAATTCCGCGTATAATTTACGAAGACGGGAATGTGAGGAGGCTATATCCCTGATAATGTCCCGCGGAAAATACTCTAGCCTAGTAGAGATGAGAGAAGATTCCGAATGGGAGATGGAGGCGGAAAACCTTCCGCTACGCCTCCAGCCACGCCTCAAACATTTCATCGAAGAGAACCAGAGAGTGCGATGGGCCACGGAATGCCTCAAAAATGGCGATCTGGAGAGGTTGGGCAAGATAATCTATCAGTCCCACTGCAGCCTGCGAGATCTTTACCATGTAAGCATCGCCCAACTCGACTTCTTGGTAGATCGAGCCATGGCTACAGAGGGGGTTCTGGGTTCCCGTCTCATGGGGGCCGGTTTCGGCGGATGCACCTTGAATCTTGTTTTAAAAGAACATGTAGATTCATTTAAGAAACGCATAGCTGCGGAATACAGGGAAAGATATGGCTTGGAGGCTGTTCTTTATGAGGTCTATCCCTCGGAGGGATCCCACTTCGTATCTATATAGGCGGTTACCGCCGATTACCTTTCATAGGGCTAGCAGCAAAGATAACGCGGACGATATAACCCTTACTCCCTGATTCGGGCATCCAAGCGCTCCCTTAAACCGTTTAGTATCCTCTGCATGGAGGATTTGGCCTCTTCCTCTTTGAGGGTGCGTCGGGGATGCAGAAAAACCAGCCTGAAAGCGAGGCTTTTATAGCCCTCGCCAACTTGCTCGCCCCGGTATAAATCAAAAAGTCGAACGGAATCCAGCAATTCCCCAGCATGAGAACGAATAACATCTATCACCGTTTCGACCTCTACCTTTTCGGGCACCACCACAGAAAGATCCATGTGGATGGATGGATATTTCGGAATTTCCCGGTATATAGCCTCTTTTACTCCCTGCGTCAAAAATAAGTCTAAATCCAGTTGCATCGCCACCACCCCATCTGGTAATTCCCATCGCTTGAGCAATAGTGGGTGGAGAGCCCCCATTTCCCCCAACGTTTCTCCCCCATTTATGAGCTCCACCGCAAGTTGCGGATGGAAGTAACTTCTCTCCGTTTTCTTCAGTCGGCCATCTTTTATCCTGAATTCCTCCAGCATCCTTTCCCAAATACCTTTCATAGTGTAAAAATCTGCCCTTCTGGCGGATACGTCCCACTGCCTTGGCTCCCAATCGCCCATGAGGGCTATTCCCAACATCAGCTTTTCCTCAGGCAGCTTTTCTTCGCTCCTCTCCCTAAAAATCCTTCCCATCTCAAAAATGGCAACATCGTCTATGCCTCGATTGAAGTTATGCACTAAAACGTTGAGTAAGCATGGATAGAGGGTGGTACGCATCTCTGCCATCTCCTCGCTTAAGGGATTTGCCAATCTTACCGGCTTTATCTCTTTTCCATCTCCCGAGAAATAACGGTTCTTTTCGGAGGAGACGAAAGCGTAGCTGATGACCTCGTTTAATCCCAAACCAGTTAACAGTTGGCTGAGACTGCGTTTTCTCCTTTGCGCCAGAGATAGTTTACCTGCCCTTGCGCGACTCGCCGGGAGGGTCGCAGGTATCTCCCAGTATCCATAAATTCTGGCTATCTCCTCAATTAAATCTATCTCCCTTTCCAGGTCTGGTCTGAAAGTAGGAACTTCGAAACCGATCGCGTCTCCCCCACTTTCTCCTTGCAGGCGCTTCAAACCCAGGGCCTGCATGGTGGAGACAATCCATGACCTTTCAATCTCCGCTCCCAATATCTGCGATGCCCTCATAGGTCGCAAATTTATATTTACAGGGTGTATTTTTCGAGGATATTGGTCAATAGCGTTGGCGTAAATCATCCCTCCCGCTAGCTCTTTCATCAATTGAACAGCTCGATTTGCCGCCATCAATGCGCCCGATGGGTCCACTCCGCGGGAAAAGCGATAGGAGGCCTCTGAAGTAATATCTAGTTTTCTAGAAGTTCGATTAATCGCGGGCGGAGAGAAATAGGCGGACTCCAGAAGTATCTTTCTGGTGGTCTCAGAAACCTCGGTATTTTCGCCTCCCATCACCCCAGCGAGGGCAATGGGGCCGGAAGGATCGCAGATTAGCAGATCTTCCTCTCCCAATGCCCGTTTCACCCCATCTAACGTGACCATGACCTCCCCTCTTCTCGCGCGCCTAACTATGATCCTGGATTCCGCTATCTTTTCCGCGTCAAAGGCGTGGAGGGGTTGTCCCAATTCCAGCATGACGTAGTTGGTGCAATCCACCACGTTGCTCAATGGTCTTATTCCCGAGAGCTTCAATCTCATCTGCATCCAGAGAGGGGAATCGGTTACGGTGATCCCTACAATCATCCTCGCCACATAACGGGGGCATAAATCCGTATCCAATATCTCAACAGAAAAGTGTTCGTCGATGGGCTCTGCCTCTTCTTCCACTTCGAATGACGGGTATCTATATGTGATCCCGGTTAGTGCCGCAATTTCCCGGGCTATGCCCACTATGCTGAGGCAGTCCGGCCGGTTAGGAGTTATGTCCAGTTCCAGAACTGCCTCGCCTAAATGATATCTTCGCGCGAAGTCCTCGCCCACAGGGTCATCCATGTCCAGGATGAGTATCCCGCTTTCCTCCTCGCCGATGCCCAGCTCTTGACCACTGCAGATCATTCCTTGGGACTTTACCCCCCGGATCTCTTCCTCCATTATCTTCCTCCCGCAAGCAAGAGTTGAGCCAGGAGTGGCCACCGCCACTTTAGCATGGGGGAAAATGTTCGGTGCGCCGCACACAATCTCACCTTCCCTCTCCCCCCAATCGACCTTACACACTCTCAGGTTTTGAGCGTGGGGGTGTTCATGGATCTCTTTGATTATTCCTATCGTCACTCCACTGATCTCTTTCCCGGGATACTCGATGGACACCACTTCGGTGCCTGTGTTGGTAAGCAGGTCGGCGAGCCGTTCCACTTCCATCTCAATATCCACATATTCTTTAAGCCATTCCAATGGGACTTTCATCTTTGCTCCCGCCTTTTTAAAATTGTGTCAAGAACCTGAGGTCGTTCTCAAAATTGAAACGTAGATCGGGAATCCCATGTTTCAACATAGCGATCCTCTCCACCCCCATGCCAAAAGCGAATCCGCTATACCGCTCAGGATCATAACCAACGTAGGAAAATACCTGTGGATCGATCATGCCCGAACCCAATATCTCCAGCCAGCCGGTATATTTGCATATTCTACAACCCTCTCCTTCGCAGATGAAGCAGGATACGTCAACCTCCGCGCTGGGCTCGGTGAAGGGAAAGAAGTGGGGTCTGAAACGGACCTGCCTTTCCTCGCCAAAAATAGCGCGCGCGAAATATTCCAAAGTGCCCTTCAGATCTCCGAAAGTGATTCCCTGGTCTACCGCGAACCCCTCCACCTGATGAAACATGGGAGAGTGGGTGGCATCCGGAACGTCGCTGCGATAACATTTTCCAGGTGATATGACGAAGAGGGGAGGCTTCCTGCTCTCCATCACCCTGACTTGCACCGGGGAGGTATGGGTTCGCAAAATGACTTCCCCCAAAGGAATCCCCTCGCGGTGGATGAAAAAGGTGTCTTGCATGGATTTTGAGGGATGATCCTCGGGGAAGTTTAACGCCTGGAAATTATAATAATCCAGTTCCGCCTCGGGGCCCTCCACTATCTCATAGCCGAGGCCGAGGAAGACGTCCTCTATCTCTTCCATGGTCCGGCTGATGAGATGCCTCCTACCTCTTGGAAGGTATCTGCCGGGCAAGCTAATATCGAATAATTCTTCCCTGAGCGTCTTCTCGGTCAAAACCCGCTCTAAGGAAGTTCTCTTTTCCCCCAGCCATTCCTCCAACAATTTTTTAAGGGAATTTCCCACCTTGCCTGCCTGGGGTCGCTCCTGCGCGGGCAGGCTTTTCAGCCTCTGCAATATTTCAGTGACCTTGCCTTTCTTGCCGAGATAGGCGACGCGTATCGCCTCAAGCTCAGCCTCGTTTGCCGCGCGTCTTATATCTTCCCATGCCTGCAGGGCTAGTTCTCGTGCTTCCGCGTCCTCCCTTATCTCCTCCGGGATTACTCTATCTTCAAGGGATTCCACCATACCAATCTCCTTTTATCCTCCTCGCATTCCCTATACGGGATTTTTTCTTCTTATCTCATAAAGAATCAAGGCTGCGGCCGCCGCCACGTTCAACGACTCAGCACGACCAAAAATGGGTATGCTTACCTTTACATCAGCTAATTCCAGGTCTTCCTCGGGTATACCCCACGCCTCGTTTCCCATAATCACCATGGTATTAGAGCTCCATTCATAATCCCAGAAGGTTAAGTCACCCTGGGTTGCGGTGGCAACTATGGTATACCCCTTCTTTCTGAGCCTATCCGCCACGGTCTTCAGATCCATTTCTATAAATAATGGAAGGTGGACGAGGGAACCAGCTGATGCCCTCACTACTTTGGGGTTGTAAATATCAGCGCTACGCTCGCTGACCAGAAGCGCCTTTACCCCCGCCGCATCCGCCACTCTCATTAGCGTGCCCATATTGCCTGGGTCTCTCACCTGATCAAGGAAGACTAAGGGGCCCCCTCTCTCTTCCACAGCGGACAAATCTTCCTGATGAAGGAAGGGCAAGACCATCAATATACCCTGCGGGTTAACCGTATCAGTAAGATACATAATCACTTCATCGCTCACTCGGAAAACCTGCTGACATCTTTGTTCAATCACATCCGCAAAACCGAGTAGCTCCCTCTCTCCCGATTCGGTGAAAAATATCGCCTCTATGGGAACGCTGGAAAACAAGGCTTCCTTAAATACCTGGATCCCTTCCGCCAAGAATCTTCTTCTTTGATAGCGGAAGGTCTTTTTGCGCAGTTTTCTTAATTCTTTTACGCGGGGATTTTTTTTGCTGAGTATCTCCCCTATAAAGCGAACCCCATTATCCAGCCTTCACCTCCCGCAAACTCGACTGAGCTTCCAACTCCTTTTCCGCCAGTTTTGCAAGTTCGGAGAAGGCTTGGGGATCCCTCACGGCAATATCTGCCAGCACTTTTCGGTCAGTCTCCACTCCCGCAAGCTTTAATCCATGCATGAAACGGTTATAGCTCAAACCGTTGATACGAGCGGCGGCATTAATGCGGGATATCCACAATCGGCGAAAATCCCCCTTGCGCGCCCTCCTATCCCGGTAGGCATACTGTAAGGAATGCATCACCTGCTCTTTAGCCACCTTGAACTGGCGACTCCTCGCTCCACGGTAGCCCCGAGCCATCTTCATGATCTTTTTATGTCTTTTCTTTCTCGCTACCGCATGTCTGGCTCTAGACATATTCATCATCCTTTCCCGGAATAATTGCCTATTTATTCTCCGATAAGTCTCCGTACTTTCTGCCTGTCAGATTTGGATACTTCCAGAGGTTGGCTGTAGGTTCTCTTCCTCTTTGCCGTCTTCTTGGTTAAAAGATGGCTTCCATATCCCTTTCTTCTGATTAGTTTACCTGTTCCGGTAAGACGGAATCTCTTTGCCGCTCCACGATGAGACTTCATTTTCGGCATCTTCTCACTCCCCTATCCTTAAAATAACAATTTGTCATTATTATGACTTTGCTTCCTTTGTTCCTTCTTGGGTAGCCGTCTCGCTCCCTTTCGCTTTCTCCTCGCCCTCGCCGCTCCCCATATCGGCCCGCTTATTTTTTGGCTTTTCCTTTTTGCTCAGGTGATCGCCCCTTCGATGAAGGACTTGAGGAGTAAGTATCATCAACATGTTCCTACCATCGAGCTTGGCAGGCGACTCCACCGAACCCAGATCGCTTACGTCCTCCGCAAGTTTCTGTAGAAGCCGCTCTCCCAAATCAACGTGGCTCATTTCCCTTCCCCTGAACATGATGGTTACCTTTACCTTGTTTCCCGCTTCTAAAAATCGCCTTACATGTTTCATCTTTATTTCATAGTCATGCTGATCGATCTTGGGGCGCATCTTCATCTCTTTGAAAGTGATCAAGGTCTGTTTCTTTCTCGCCTCTTTTAATTTTATGGTCTGCTCGTACTTGTATTTACCATAATCCATGATTCTGCACACCGGTGGATTTGCTACCGGATCAACCTCCACCAGGTCCAACCCTATTTCGTCCGCGGTCTTTAAAGCCTCCTCCAGAGGCAGAATCCCTATCTGCTTCCCTTCGGGGGAGATCAGACGCACCTCCGCCGCCCTGATATTCTCGTTTACCCTCGCATCCAGTCTTACATCACTCCTTTCAGACCATTTACGCTTCCCAGCCCTATCCTCTCCATATAAATATAAGGATAGCGTTAAGCAACTATCCCTACATCAACGGGCATAACCCTACTGGCCCGGGGGCTGCAGGGTGAGAAGCTCTCCGCTTCTTCTTCATCTCTTTATATTCAGTTTTATAATTTTGAACCCTTTAAAATGGGACGCAGTTTCAGATTTATTTATACCAAAATGTTCCATTAAAATAAATAGCGAGCATTTTTTGGAGAATAGCAACCGGGAGGTCCCACCTTCACACTAGCCTGTATAAGCTTTGCGGCCTATAAGCTTCGCGGAAAGCTTTTCCCTCGCATCTTTTTAATGCCTATCGATAACCATGACGATACCTACCGTCCGTTCGCAGTTGCGATTAAGCGTTATTCAAAAAGTTAAGCCGCGTTTGCGGCTTCGATTATGGTGGAGCCGGGGGGACTTGAACCCCCGACCTCTTCCATGCCAAGGAAGCGCGCTCCCTCTGCGCCACGGCCCCGAATATTTTCTTTCCGAAAGAAACGAAGCACAAAAGAAAGTATAAGCACGTGGATGCACTCAGTCAATAAGAACTGGGGTGTTGCTCATAAACCAACTTCCGCTGGAAAGGCTTGCCCTTCCCCTTCCCATTCGACTAAAGGCGCGTCTTTCCAAAGCCTCTCCAGTTCATAATATTCTCTATCCTCCTGCAGGAAAATGTGCACCACGAAGTCGATATAATCAAGCAGAACCCAACGTCGATACCTCTCCCCTTCCCTTCTCGCCGGCTTGGCTTTATAATTTTGCAATCTGCGCTCCACCGCCTCTTGTATCTTAGCAACTTGTTTGTCGTTGTTGCCACTGCAGATGAGGAAATAATCAGTAAACGTGGCGACCTCGCGCATGTCCAATATGAGCACTTGGTTGGCCTTCTTGTCCGCTGCCGCCCTTGCCGCTTCGACTACCAGGTCCCTTATCTCCGCCGAAATCGACCTCCTTTCCTCCAATTAGCCTTTCGAAATTAATTTAACACAATGGCGCCCCTCTTTCCATAATAGAGCAGCTTGCGCATCATTTTATTTCCTCGGGACCAAGTATTTTATAAATAATTGTTATCCTTTCCCCATGCATTGGGGAGCAACTCGATCTCAAAAGGCGAGATCCTTTCGAAAAGAAGTGGACGGGGATGCTATAACAACGCTCTTTATAAGGGAACATTGCTGGCATCCTCAAGGAAAATTTCCCACTGAGACGAAGGCGGGATGCCTCTCACGAGAAAGGCTCCCTCCATATTTCAAGCCTTTAAGTCTGTCGCCGTGTGGGGGTATCCAAGATAGAGCAATCCGAAACCGGAGAAAGGCGGAAAACGACAAACTGTTAGATGGCTTCATAAATCATTGCCATAGCCACTCGCAAATATAGGAAGACCCATAACCGTTAAAATAAATCACATCTCCGCTTAAACAAAAGAGCAATTATTCTCAATTGGTTTAATTAGAGTTATGCCAGCCAATGGAACTTAACGGTACAATCTATTTGTAGAAGAATATGAGGACAATAGTGGTGCTCACAAAAATCAGCGAGCTCGCTATGGTGAGTCGATCTAGGTTTTTTTGAGCGATCTGGGTGCCGCCCATGCCCCCTATGAGCGAGCCCCCAAAGGCACCCGACAGACCGCTTCCCCTTCCGGAATGAAGCAAGACGAAAATGATCATTGAGGCGCTGGAGGCGAAGAATAGCACCAGCACCGCTATCTTTAAAACAATCATCTGATTACCTCCAATAATTTAGTTAATAGTTTACCACAGGTCTAATTTTCGTTGAAGCAAACAATCACAATCTAACACTTCGGCATAAACTGCTTTTTCTATATGGACTTACGCCTCGAAAAGAGATAACCGATGCCACCGTGGATTCTCGTATTACTTTTTGTCCCTCAACAGTAAATAAATTACGGCAAGAACGCGAGATGATTTTTTCCTCGCCAAGTTTTTCGATGGGTAGTAATACAAAGCGATCTTTTCCGGTACTTTAAGAATCGTTCTAAACGCTATAATTTACGATCGCCGCGAAATCCCGTGCGTTCAAACTGGCCCCTCCTACCAAGGCGCCATCGATATTGGGCATGGCCATCAGTGAGTTAATGTTATCAGGTTTTACGCTTCCCCCATAAAGGATCCTTATCCTCTCGCCATATTCATCTCCGTATAGCCTGGAAATCTCTCGTCTTATAGACGAGATGGCCTCCTCCGCATCTTCGGGAGCCGCGTTTCTGCCAGTGCCGATCGCCCAAATGGGCTCATAAGCCACCACGG
>JACVIX010000014.1 GCA_015711725.1 Candidatus Geothermincola primus
CATGCTCGACTCTCTTCCGTTCTTTTGTTCTTACCAGGTGAGGGCGGATTGTCTCAATGCTGAGTTGCATTCGATACCTGCTGCGAGGGGGCTCATACGCATGGTGATGAGTCTTCATAAATATACTTGTCAGAGCCTTTGTTTTCTTTTTATCAGGTGAGGGTGTATCGCCCTCATCGCCAAGTGGCTTATGAGAAGTTTATTTTCTTCTTGCCGTGTGACAGTGACGCTAAAATGCTGCCGGCTATGATAACTATTTGCTGGCTCAAAAACCTCCTTTTAAAAGCAACCCTCCTAAAATGGTACTTTGACTGCGCGTTCGGCACCATGAAGTCGCAGGGATCCGCCGCAGGGATGGAACTAGCGAAGGTAAGAAGATAATTATGGACGCATGCGCCTTGCCGACGACTTAGATATAACATATATTCTGGTAGTCACCGCGGATATAAAGCTTGCCAATCCGTTAGGGAAGCGTTCAAGGGAAGTGGCTATATCCTTTCTCCACAAAATCTATTCGGATATGAATTTCCGCAACCTACGCTGAATGTTGGAAGTGGTGGGAAAATAAAATCGACGATTTTACGAGATAATCCGATATGTGGAAGTTGGCCAAAAGAGCAATCCCGGTTACGCATCCAACTAATGCCATATACGGAAGCTTGGGCAAATGAGACAATAAACATAATTTACATAATGTATATATTATTTTTAAGGATAAAGATATATGACCGTAAAAATGATTGAGATGACACTTAACATATCGATCAACTGGGCAACAATAGTTGTGCACCTGCTAAGGTCTCCATGCGGATGTGGGGCCTCGAAGCATCCGCATCGTGCAAATCGCAATCTAGCCGGGGCTGTTAAGTCGAGAGTCATTTAAACTCAAGAAAGGCTATCAACTCAGATTTTATCCACATCCAACACCATAATGGGCTACAAATCCACCGCTATGACTAAACAGATCTATACGGGCACTTCCTAAACGAAGGCAACATTACCTGCGTAGCCGAAAATGCTAATGATCTACCGTTCTTTGTATGGGTGATAAAACCTACCTCTTGTATCAGACATTCCGTGGAATGGGCGTAGCCAACGATAACCAAGAATGGGAAGCCGGGAAGAATCACCTTTTGCTGAAAAAGGGCCTCTAGGGCCCTTCTAATTGGTGGGCGCTAAGGGATTTGAACCCATGACCTCTGCCGTGTGAAGGCAGCGCTCTCCCACTGAGCTAAGCGCCCTTGAATTTCTCGCTTTAAATAATATCAAAATATATCAAAATATAATATCCTTGAGAAGCAACCGATAAGGTCAACATATAGCTTCACCAGTTTTTAAACCCCGGTTTCTGTCTTGCTTGATATCTCCGCAAAGCCGCCTGTTGCCTTACCGTCCCAATGTTATATGCCTTTCTCAACCAAAACGATTTAATCCCTTTGTAGCTCCGGGACTATCTTATGGTAAAAATCCAGAAGGCTGGGATTGGCTAAGGCTTCTCGGTTAGATACCGGCCTCCCGTTGATGATATTGGAGACCGCTATCTCCACTTTTTTCATATTCAGGGTATAAGGTATGTCTGGAGCTTCTACGATTAGCGCCGGCACATGACGCGGGGATGCGTTATTGCGCAAAGTCTTCTTTATCTTAACCTCAAGGTCCTCATCAAGCTTGTACCCGGGGGCCAACTTGACGAAAAGGATGATGCGCTGGTCTTCTTTCCACTGCTGCCCGATTGCCAGGCTATCAGCCACTTCTTCCAGACTTTCCAGGGCGTTGTAGATTTCCGCGGTTCCGATGCGCACCCCTGAAGGTTTGAGAACCGCATCAGAGCGCCCATAGAAGGTGATCCCTCCCGTGTTGGAATGTATCTCGATATAATCCCCGTGCCTCCAGACATTCTTATCTTTGAAATACGTGAAATAAGCGTTCTTGTACTTCTCAAAATCGGGATCCTCCCAGAAATATAAGGGCATAGAGGGGGAAGGAAGCTCGCAAACCAGCTCGCCCTGCTGGTCCACAACGGGCTTCCCTTCCTCGTCATAGGCGGCTACCTTCATCCCCAAGGCAGGAGCCTGCAATTCCCCCGCGTACACAGGAAGGGTGGGGCTTCCCGCGGCGAAACAACCGTTGATGTCCGTGCCTCCTGAGATGGAGTTGAAATGCAGGTCCTTCTTGATTTCCCGGTAGACGTACTCAAAACCATCTTCCGAGAGAGGGGAACCGGTCTGGGAGATCTCCCGGAGAGATGAAAGGTCGTACAGCCTTCCCGCCTTGATGTTCTGACCTTTAAGAATATTTATGTAACTGGCGCTAGTTCCCAATATGGTGATGCGGTAATCCCTGATAAGCTTCCAGATAGCGAAGACATCGGGATAGAAGGGATAACCATCGTATAGGAAAATAGTGGAACCCACCGCTAGCGAACTTATCAACCAGTTCCACATCATCCAGCTGCAGCTGGTCATGTAAAGCATGATATCATCCTTTTTTAAATCGGTGTGTAGGATTAACTCTTTCAAATGATTGATGAGCACGCCTCCGGCACCCTGTACCATGCATTTGGGCTTGCCAGTAGTTCCAGATGAAAACATAATATAGACGGGATGGTCAAAGGGAAGCTGTTCGAAATCTATCTCCAGATTATCCTCCTCTGAGAGAAAATCGTCGAAATATATAGAATGAGGGATATCGCTGATATCAGGCTGTTCATCGGTATAGGGAACTATCACCACTCGCTCCAAGCTAGGTATCCCTTTAGCTACCTCCGCCGCCTTTTCCAAAGTTTTAAAAGTGTTCCCCTTGTAATAATAACCGCTAGCGGTAAAAAGAACTTTAGGTTGTATCTGACCGATCCGGTCAAGAGCGGCAGGAGCCCCTAAATCGGTGGCGCACGAAGACCAAACTGCCCCCGCACTAGTGGCGGCAAGCATGGCTATAGCCGTCTCTATCATGTTGGGCATATATGCACACACTCTATCACCTGGCTTTACTCCCATCTGACGTAGGGATCTCGCAAGCCTAGCTACTTTGTCGTAAAGCTCCCTGTAAGTCATCTGGGATTCCACCATAGTTTCGCCCCTGAAGATGAAAGCGACACTGTCATCCCGATATCTTAATAGGTTCTCAGCGAAATTGAGCTTCGCCCCATCAAACCACTTAGCCCCGGGAAACTTGTTGAGGTCATCCACCACCTCATCGTATCTCCGAGATGATTTAATATCCACGAAATCCCACACCGCCGCCCAGAAGTCCGCCACCTTGTCGACGGACCAATCGTATAATTTCCAGTAGTCATCGATTTTAAGACCGTATTTCTCGTTGACGAAGGAGATGAAACGCGTCATGTTCGCGTTCCTCACAATTTCCTCGGAAGGTTCCCATAGCAACTTACCCATTAGCGCCCCCTTTCCTCCTCGCTCGCGCTGCAATGAAAATATAATTGAAGAAAGTATCAACCAAGTCGTTCTAAGAATATTAAGCTAGGTTTCTTTGACTCTGGTTTTGACAAAGAGCGTTTATTCTATTGGAGCCTGCTGAAACTCTTTTGCGAACTTTGCTTCTAATAGATACTTTTATACCTATTTTTTTTCGGTCTGGCAAGTCTTTGTTGTGTTTAGAGCTCACTTTGAATTATTTTCGTCATTTCGCTATTATCTTAGTCGGGTATATTGGACAAACCCGAAAGGAAGACGCCATGGACGCGCGTTACGCGACCAAGACACCAACCCGGGATTACCCATCCTTGGCCAGAAAAAACTGGAGCCTCTGGGATGTTATGTACGCTCGCAGATCACATCGTAAATACATTCAAGGTGAACCTCCTGCTGACCTCTTCCCCTCAATGCTCAATCTAATAGAACTGAGCGCGAAGGCGCGAAAATCATCTCAGAGGAGCATACATTTGATTACTAGGAAACAGGAGATCGAAGAGCTAGTCAGGCGATCCTGTAGGGGAATTACCAACATGATCAACCGGTGGATGTTAAAATCCCCTATATTCGGGCTGCTAGTTATATCCATACCCGAAAAAGACCTGATTCGGGAGAGGCCCAGAGGAATTTCCCAGATAATAATGACCGCCGAGGACTGCGTTCTCTTCCTGACCGAGAGAAAAGTCGGCAGCTGCTGGCTGGGGGCAATCAATCGGAACGAAGTGCGTGACTTCATGAGACTGGACAAAGAGAAGGTGACCCCTTTGATGATCTGCATGGGTCATCCCAAACAGAGAACGAAATCCCCCGACGTAGATTACTTGCTCTATCGCTCCCTCTCCCGCAAGAGGAAACCCTTATCCTCCATCGCCCATGATGGAATATATGGCAAACCCTATGCTGTCCAGGATTTAAAAGTCAGCTCAATAACGCCCGCCGCGCGTCAGGACGTGGAAAGCCTGCTGCAAAGTATGTACAACCAAGACTACCAAGTCTGCGATGCCTCCTTGGAACTGATCATCGAATCATGCTTGGAAGCGGCGAGGATCGCGCCCTCCGCTGGAAACCAACAGGAATGGAACTTCATCGTGGTAACCGAAACGAAAACGATAGAAAAGGTGAGGGAGGCTTGTGGAGGTCGACATTCTTGGAGAGCCGCCATCATCGGCTCGGCGCCGGAAACAGGATTGGAATCCCTTCTCTTGGATAGGCCTTTCTGGGTCATCGATCTTTCCATCGCTTTCTCCCATATGACTCTGATGGCGGCGTCTATGAACTGCGCTCATGAGCTGTGTGTGCAGGATATAGATGAAGTCACCGTAGGGAAGTTGGCGGGGCTACCCTCTAAGATACGCACGCTGGGCGTCCTGGGTATTCTTTAAATATTGGCGCTTATCTTCATGAAAGTCTCTCCGCTTGTTCAAATGAGATAATCGGCTCGCGCCAACCTCGCAATCGATTTCAATATTTTTCCATCAGCCTTAGCGTTTCATTCAATGACCAATCTTTGATCTCTCTGCAGACCTCCGCTTCTTCCGCAAAGCGAGCGAAATCTTGAAACCCTGTAAATTTTTTGTTCGTTAATTTTTCACACTCTAGAGCCTTGAATTTCTTAAAATAATTGCGCAAGAATTCCTGACCCACTGACCAGAGCTCGCCTTCTTCCCTTCCCCGATAAAGGTTTATATGTCCCTTGAGAAATAGAGTTAATGTGCCCCAAGCTCCCTCTCCTTTGGGATCAATTCCGAACCTCCAGCCTATGGGAACGAAAGCTCCCGCCACCGCCGCGCATAAACCTCCAGAGAGGCCAATCCCTCCGTTCAAGGTGACATATAGATCCTCTATCAGCTCGCTTCCAAGCCCAGTCTCTCTTCTCAATTCCCGCAACACGTCAACTGCGCAATGATTGACCTGGGTTACCCCTCCCGGATCTTCTTCGTTTAGTGGATTGCTCACCTTTTCCGCTAACCAATCCGCCGCCTTTCCCACGTGATTTACGCAACGCGTGAAAACCTTGCCCAGAAAGATGTAGTTCATAAATCCCCAGAAACTGTTAACCTCCACACCTGACCTCTCTCTGCAGAGGGTACTCTTAAACTCTTTTTCAAACCAGCTAGTATATTCCTTCAACAGGGAATGTAGAGCCGCCATCTTTCCCGGTTCTTCAGACCGGATATCGTCCAGATAACGTAGGCCGATAGCGAGACAACCTCCGGATACCACGCCGCAGGTGGACCCCGAACTGAATCCCCCACCTTCCAATTGACAATTTACCTTAAGGAGATGACCATCCCCTTCACCCAGGAAATCCGCGATGGTTCCCAGGGTGGCTTGGTTACAATTGAGATATCTGATCAATCTATATCTGGCTGTCCGGGAGACACCCTCTCTGGTTAACCTATTCATCTTCTCCTCCTTTTATCCTGTAAAAAATACGGATAGAAACCTAACAGTCGTTACATAGTAAATCGCCCTCAGCTCCGCTGGGAAAAAAGTCAGCGGACCGATAAATCGTCTCTTTGTCACCACGATCCTTATTCAGGGTAACCGCCTTTTTTAGTTTCACCTGAATTTAATACACAATGTTTATGAAATACCTCCGAGCCAATCCGCTCTTAAAAAGCTTCCCTTACCCCGGAGCCCAACTTCTGATTCATATCAATAAATTTCATATGCAAAGAGGATTGTCTACACAGATTTCTTCGTCTCCCAAACCCTCATGGACCATTGGTTCTCATTTCTGGGAAATAGAAAGAGGATTGTCTACACAGATTTCTTCGTCTCCCCAGATAAAAGTGAGTTCTTTCTCTTCCCTAACCTCACCAAAACAACATGTCTCCAACCCCTGAAGACGGAAGAGCTCCTTCAACCCCTTCATTTTCTCCGGTTTCACCGTGAAAAGAAAACCGAAACTGGGATAGCAGAATAACCACTGCTCAACGCTCACTCCCTCGGGCTTGGTTATCCTAGTAAGATCCACCCAGGCTCCGACCCCAGAAGCCTCGACGAGCATGGCCAGAGTTCCCAGCAGCCCCGCGTTGCTCACATCTCTGCAGGCGGTAGCCAGCTCACCCTCGGCGATTTCCAGCAGCAAACCATAATTATCACCGATTCGTTCCTCATCCCTTTGGCTAGTTGAATCCCAGATAAGCATCTCCTCATCCCAGTCTCCCTCTGGATCGTAAACGAATAATAGGGCATCCCCAGGGGAAGCCCCATAGGTAGTCATCAGTTTGCTAGCCCTTCCGATTAAGGAAACTGAGAGGCCTCGTGACTTGGAAAGATAATCAACATGCCCACCTAATACCAGAATCCCGTGAAACCTACATCCTTCCCTTATGCCTTGGGCTACCTCCTGAGCCCAATTATCATCGCCTTCCGGCACATGAATGCAGTTGACCAGCGCAAGGGGGATGCCTCCAGTGGCGTATATATCGTTCACGGCTACAGTTACGGCGCAAAATCCCGCATAACCGGGTTTTTCCAGAAGTTCTTCCCTGATCGCATCGTTGGTCAATAAAAGATAGTGATCACCGTTTCGAAGATAACCTGAATCATCGCCCAGACCGTAGTCTTTTACTCCGCCATTGTCTTGAAAGATTTGGAGGATGGGCCAAATGGCCACTTTCCTCTTTGTCGCCTGGTTATCTTGAAACAATTGGATTAGGCTCTCCAGATTCAAATTATACCGCTTTCCTCTCAACATTCTAAAAAGATCGTATAAGGCTAGGTAAATTGAAGTTGTAAACCTACCAGTTAAATGATATCCTTTTAAGCGACTGGTTGGAACATTTGTGGTAATGATTCGTATCAATGATAGCACGAGGAGAAAGCAGAAAAAAACAGAGCAGGAGTGAACAGACCAGAAACCCCCACAAAGGATTTTCCAGGGAGAGGAAAAATCATGAGACCCCAATTTAGCCTTAACTTACTGTGGAAAAGGGAGGGAGAAAGATGTTTGAAGTAGTTGCCCAAGGAGAGGGTCCTCTTTTCATGGATCCCGACGCGGATAAAGCCCGGGAATTCTTCCGTAAGAAAAACAGATCCCTGGTGAACAAGCTTATGACCGTAAAGGAGGCGGTAAGTAAATTCGTCCACGACGGAGATTATCTTGGAATTGGAGGATTTGGTGCTAACCGCATACCTACTGCTATATGTCACGAGATCGTAAGGCAGGGAAAGAAGAACATGGCTTTTGCGGGTCACACCTCCACCCACGATTTCCAGATTCTTGCCGCGGGCGAGGTTTTTAACCGCTGTGACATTGCATATATCATCGGTTTGGAGGCTAGAGGTCTTTCGCCTAATGCTCGCCGTTACATGGAGAGCGGCAAGGTAGAGTGTTGCGAATGGACAAACTATGCGATGGCTCTCCGGCTTAAGGCGGCAGCCATGGGGGTCTCTTTTATCCCCGGACGCAACATCATGGGAACCGATACTTTTAAACATAGCGCGGTGAAGGTGGTTAAATGTCCTTTTACCGGTAAACTTTATGCTCTTTACCCTGCCCTCTGGCCTGACGTGGCGGCTATACATGTGCACGAAGCCGACATATACGGGAATTGCAGGATAAGAGGTATATCCATTGCTGACTTGGAACTGGCCAGAGCGGCAAAACACCTCATCATCACCTGCGAGCGTCTGGTACATAACGAAGAGATTCGCAGTAACCCATCTGCTACCGCAATACCTTATTATCTGGTTGATGCGGTCTGTGAGGTGCCTTATGGCAGTTACCCCGGGAATATGCCTTATGAATACTTCTCCGACGAGGAACACTTGAAACTATGGTTAGAGACGGAAAAAGACCCAGAGGAATTCAAGAAATTCCTAGACAAATACATTTATAACACTAAGGATTTCAACGAATACCTGGAGTTATGCGGCGGTATCGAGCGTATTAACGAACTGCGGGCCCAAGAGAAACTTATCGAATTGAACGGGAGGGAGTGATCCAGATGGCGGATTACAACACCATGGAAATGATGATCGTAGCGGCGGCCCGAAACCTGGAGGATGGGGCAACTGTAGGGGTGGGCACCGGCGCACCCTGCGCTGCTTCCATGCTGGCTCAGAAGACCCACGCGCCCAATCTGGTGATCATGTTTGAGGCTGGAGGCATCTCCCCTCTATTGCCCACCATGCCCATATCCGTGGGGGACTCCCGCACATTTTACAAAGCGGTGATGGCCAGCGGAATGTGCGACATAATGGAGACCTGCCAACGGGGAATGGTGGATTACACCTTTCTGGGGGGAGCCCAGATAGACATGTACGGAAACCTTAATTCTACTGTGATAGGGGAATGGCGTAAACCCAAAGTGCGCTTTCCCGGGTCGGGAGGCGCCAACGATTTCGCCTCCTTCTGCTGGAGGATCATGGTCATCACCCCCCAAGATGCTAGGAGATTCGTGGAAAAGGTTAGCTTCATCACCTCCCCTGGCTACCTAGACGGCCCGGGCGCCCGGGAAAAAGCAGGTCTCCCGGCCAATACCGGACCATATAAGGTCATCACCAATATGGCGGTAATGGGTTACGATGAGGAGACAAAACGCATGCGCGTGGAATCAATCCATCATGGTTATACCTTTGAGCAAGTACAGGAAAACACTGGGTTTGAGCTGCTCAAAGCGCCTGATTTGAGCGAGACCAAACCCCCAACCGAAGAGGAGCTTCATATACTACGTACCGAGGTAGATCCCAACCGCTATATCATCGGAAGATAATACCACTTTGCCTATCAACTGCAAAAAGATGCCTGGGCGGAAAACCCGGGCATCAGTCTTCTACCCACTCCTCAACTGGCCCGCGATAAGTGGCCAAAATGATTCCCGCTGAAGCCAGAACAACGGGGATGACCACCTTTCCGGGCTGCTCTCCCAGGATGATCCAGGCGAACGTCACTGCCAGAAAGGGTTTGAGAAAAAACAGACTTGCGCCGGACGCTGCCGGCACCTTTTTCATTCCCCCGAAATAGAAGAGGTAACCGATACCCACTGTGAAGACACCGAGATATATGCAAATCAGCCAAGTGGCCAGATGGAAACGAGCGACGAAACCTATCTCCCCCCGGACTATAATGGTGAGCAGGAATAGAAAAGCGCCTATTCCCATGCTGATCATGGATATAACTTCCTCCCCGAACTCCTCGGCATATTTCTTTCCCAAAGCTGTATAAAGCGCCCAGCTAACCGCTGAAGCCAACATAGCCAACCCCGCGTTCAATTCACCCCATTTAAGAGGAAAGATAAAAGACATCCCGGTGATGGTGAGGTAGGCGCCCAACAGTCCAAATAGAAAGCCAAACCAAACTCTTAGCTTCACCTTCTCCCGGAGTAAAGGAATGGCTATGATGGCGGTAAAGACTGGGTTGGTGGAAAATACGATGGCGGCGGTGGAAGCATCTGTGCGCTCCAGGCCCCAGTAATAGAAAGTAAAGGTGAGGTATATCCCTAACACACCCAAAACCAGCATAGGTAGAGGGTTTCTTTTCAGCGCTTCGGGAATCTTTCCTAATCTTTTTCGCGCCGCCATAAAGGGGAGTAAGAAGACCAAACCGAAGAAAAAACGTAGAAACGCTATCTGATAATGGTCGATCTCGTTGCTTCCGTAAAGCTTATAAATATACTTTGCAGCTACTTCCACCGTGCTAAAGAGAAAGATGGCCACAGCCACCGAAAGGTATCCCCAGATCCTCTTTCCTTTTAAATCTTTCATCAGGTAAATTATACGCTCTCAAGCCGCTTAGGAGGCCAATTTTTCAGAAAGAGAATTAACTCTTCCGAATTGAGCCAAATTCAGTGACAAAACTACGATCGGATCGGGTAAAGGATATGGATGATAATCCGCAAGCTCTTTTTGCGAGCGGCAAATATGGATGGTAATCCGCAAGCTTTTCATGCACCCGGACATTTAAATGCGAACAAGCGAATGAACAATCAGGCTTATAGAGTGAAGTCCTTACCGATAACAATTACCACGATGCTCTGGTACTTCTTGGTTACGTCATTGTCCACCTGGAGAACGGAAGTCATCTCGCCGAAGAGATCGTTAGTCACTTTCTTGCCCACATCCCAGTAACCGGTGGCCACGTAAACGGTGGAAACGTTGTATTTGTTCCTGGCATCTCCAGTCTTGGGCTGATAACCCTTTGTTTTCAGATTCTCGGCTACTTGGCCCGCAATACCCGGTTTTCCCGATCCATTGAGAACAGTCAGCGAGATACCTCCCGGATTGTTAAGAAGATTGGCGATCACTTCATCAAGAGGTGGTTCCACCATGCAATATTTTTTCACATTATTGAAAATCTCAGCGGTCTTTTCGGGGTCGTGAATGAAATACCAGACTCCACCTACCATCTTATCCGTTCCTGGAATGGTTGCCATCTGTATCCTGTCTACCGTGATACCCTGCATGCACTGTGCAATGTTGAGTATCATATCTGGCTTCATGGTGGTCAGGACATAAAGAATTACCGCATCGAGAATCTGCTTCATTTGCTGGACGTTTCTGATGGTTATGGCTTTTTGCGCCAATGCGTATAGAAATTTTTGCTGATTCTGAATGCGGTACAGGTCCGCCTCGGGATCGTCCCGGGAACGCGCAATGATCAAAGCTTGTTCCCCGGTTAGATTGTAATCGCCCGCCGGAAGGAGCCCGCCCGCCTTGGGATCGTCGATGGTCCGGTCCAGATGAAAGGGAACACCCCCGATGGCGTCCACTATTTTTTTGAACGCCACAAAATCCAGGTCCACGAAATGGTGAATCTCCATTCCGGTCAATTCCTTTACCGCTTTTATCGCTCCCTGAGGCCCTCCGTAAGCGTGGGCAGCGTTGATCTTCTGGCTTCCGTGCCCAGGGATCTGTACTTTGGTATCTCTGGGGATGGAAACCACCGCAGCTCTTTTATTGATCAGGTCAAGTGAAGCCACTAGCATAACATCGGACCGGCAATAACCGGTCTCTCCTTTAACACTTCCTCTGTCGGTCCCGATACATAGAATATTCAGGGGCTTATTGGGGTCATGCCATTTGGAGAGCTCCTCATAAAGATCCGGCTCCTTTTCCTCAGATATAATCATCTCTTGAGCGCGCAGTCTCCAGTAATGCGCCGCAGCCCAGTTACGAATAGGTTTCCATGCCACCAGTCCCAGCACCAGACCGCCAACTAGCAGGACGTACAACGCCACCTTTAATATAAGTATTTTCCTGCTACGACTTTGAATTTTCCTCCGAGTCAGCCTGTCCATTTATCTTCCCGTTTTTATCTCCACCTTTTTGATTGTGACGATTCTAGTCGAGGAATCGTTCCTCTAAATCAATTCTTTATCTTTATCGAATCTCCTTAATCTCACTTCAACTCGCAATACTCTTAAGCCTCGGTGCTATTATAACATTCCCTCGTTAACCCTTAAGGAAGTATTTAATCTCACATGGGAGGTTCACGCTAACCCATTGGGCAGAGGAAATTTCTAGCTTCCTACCTCTAAATCCATTTTCGCTCTCTACCCTTAAATCAGATCCTCATTCTTTTCCCCAAAAGCTAATTCTTCCCTTACCACACCCTCATCGATGGAACCCAATAGCATTTCCACCTTGCCTCGAGCGTCCGCCAGCTTCTTTCTACTCTCCTTAAGCAGCTTTATCCCTTCCTCAAACAACTCCAGCCCTTCTTCTAGTTCCAGATCCTCCCTCTCCAAGGTCTGGGTGATCTCCTCGAGGCGGTCCAGCATCTGCCTGAAGGTCATTCCTTCGCCAGCCATCTTCCCTCTCCCCTCCTTCACGGTTCACGGAAAAAATCATCCGGTAGGTCCGCATGGGATTTCCGAGACTCCTGGATAACATCCTTAACCTCGCATTTCATCCCCCCCTGATATAGCGTCACGTCCACTTGATCCCCCTTGCTAACCTTTGTCGCGTCCTTCAAAGGTTTCTTTGATCCCTCGGGATAGACAATGGCATATCCCCTTGACAATGCCTTCAATGGATTCAGGGATACCAACTTTCCACCGGTAAACCTCCATGACCCCTCAAAGTTTCTTATCCTCTCTCGAAGGTTCCCCGTTATCATATGAGTCAGTTCAACCATTTCCTCGTCTCGCTCTTTGAGAAACCACCTGATCGTTTGAACCAGTTTCGCCTGTCGCAGCCCAATAGCCATGGGCAACTCTCGATTTTCCCGGGCGTAACCTTTGATTTTCAGATCATGGTACTGAACGGACCTTTCCATTTCACTCAGCGCCCTGATCCAGCTTTCCCTGATGGACGAGTGAGCTTCCGCCAGGGTTTGTGAGGGAGCCAGGAGAAAGGCTTCCGGGACTCTGAAGCATCGGTGGCGTGAAAGGTATTCTAGCCCCTTCCCCAGATCATCTAACTTCTTTTTCCAGGCACTCTCCATTCTTGACTTGATGACATTCAAGCCGTGGATAATGTCGGCTATATATGGCACTACCTTTTGCGCCGCCCCCGTCGGGGTACTAGCCCGAAAATCGGCTGCAAAATCTGCGATGGTATAATCCGGCTCATGTCCTATGCCAGTAACCACCGGGATCCGGGAGGAGCGTATAGCCCTAGCCACCTCTTCTGTGTTGAACGCATGGAGATCCTCGAGGGAACCTCCTCCCCTAGCGATAATCAGCACCTCGATCTGGAAATGAGGAGAAATTCTGTTGAGGAAATCGATGGCATCCACAATCTCCTCAACCGCTCCTTCGCCTTGCACTCTTACACTTCTCAGATAAATAGAAGCAGGGGGGAATCGTTTTCGAATATTGGTTATAACATCCCGAACTGCCGCTCCTTCCACCGAGGAGATAACCCCTATGGAAAAGGGGATCTCCGGTAGGGGGCGTTTGATCTCATCTGAGAAGAGACCTTCCTCGGAAAGCTTACGGAATAATCTCAAGAACTCTTTCCTTAACCTGCCCTCTCCGCTCTCTTCAGCCTCGAGGACATTGAGACGGTACTGACCTTTCTTGACGTATATGCCCAGAACGCCCCGCGCTAAAAGAGAGATCCCCTCTTGCAACTGAAGAGGGAGGGAACGGAGGGCCTCTCCGAAAATAACGCATGGTAATACCGCCAGTTCATCACGTAGACTGAAAAAACCAAAGTTCTCATAGCCCAAGCGCAAGTCGCACACTTCCCCTTCCACCCAAATCTCTATCCCTTTAAGCTGGTTATCCGCCAACCTGTTAACCTCGCTTACGGAATAGATGCGTTCCTCCTCTAGATATTTCCTAGGTGGGTAGCTCTCCTCCATGATTCCAATTATATATTCGTATCAGAAGGTGAACTAGGCAGGGTTAGATATAAAAACGGAAAAATAGTAGAAAAAGTCCCTTTAAAGAAAGTTAGCGCAAACCATTAACCCGCTTCTTCATGGGTCAAACTTCGAAAAACACGTGGCACTTACCATCGCCTGCTGGATAATTAAGGGCGCTTTTTGTCATTAGACTCTCATATCATTATTCTCATAAGGCAAGATGTAGACATTCTTGGCAATCCGCAGAAAACGAAAGATCGCGTTTAAATTTTTCACGGCGTAAAAGGGAATGAAGCTCGCTTGGCGAAAAATCTCATAAAAGAGTAAAAGGCGATATGGAATTTTGTAATCAGTTATATAGTAGTTTTAAATTTTAAATAACACAACATATAGTATTTTAAAAGTTGTTCTTATGGCCCAGTGATAACTTAAAGGAGAGATGGGCTGTGGAAATTATCGCTTTCCTCCTACTGGGCTTAATAGCTATGTTGGCGATTGTTCCTCCTATCATCAGGGGAAGAATTGAGGAATCACCTATCAACTCAACCAGAAACTTTAAAAAGAGCATGCTGGAGATGGCCGCGTCAGTAGATCCCTCTCATTACAGGAGAGAGTTGTCCCAGAACCGACGTCGCCTTTTCTTATCCCCACTGCTCACCCATGGCCAAGGGTTGTCTGGTACCAGGATCAGAAACGGAAGAACATCCTATTCTAGCCCTATCTCTCAAACTTACGTACAGCGTTATAAGATGCATAGGACCAGCGCTGTTACCAGGCGAAGGCGAGTTTATTTCGTATTAGTATTTTCCTCGTTGCTTTCCGGACTTTTCGCTTTGGCGCTCCAGAATGCATTGGCGATAGGTTTCTTCGCGACCTTTTCTGGCCTTTTCCTGCTCTATATCACCCTGGTCTTTATCTTCACCAGATAAAACTGTTGAGCGACTAGTTTTTTATCTCTTATATTCCTCCTCCTCTTTTTCTCCCCTTCTCCGATTTCAATAGTTTTTATGCCGTCAGATCGCACTTCTAGCTTTCTTTCACTCAAATCTCTTTTCTTCTTTGGATTGACAATATATCAAGAAAAAAACGTTAGGCAGGCGGCGAGAGCCAAATGAAGAGCGATAAATGCGAGAAGGAAAAATAAGGCCCATTTTCCATAAGTCTTTCGAAAATAGAACCTATAAAGAGCCAAAAGGAACCCAATGGAAAGCGCCACTGAAAGCACTCCCAATGCCCACGCTTTCCATGGCCAGCTGGCTATCATACCCCAACCTGGGTTTAGCTTGGAAAAGTAGCTTACACTAACAATATCCGCTAGATAGATCGCCGCCATGATAGAAAGCTCTCCCAAAGTTATCTCCTCTCCCTTTTTCATCTTTTACTCTCCTTTCTGCTAAACTAGTTGATTAAGATTAAGTATTTACATGAAACGAATCATCACGGTAACAGCTGGATTCCTCCACCTTCCTGATCTCCCCCTCGGGCCAGAGGATTGATGAGCTCCTTTCCTCCTCTATTTATTAACTTTTTCGCCAATGATTTGGCGAATTCCCTAAAGAAAGACTTGCCTATACCTAGATATTCCTTTAGGACTTTTATGGGTGAGGTACTAAAAAGAGCTACGCTCAAGCCCCCTACCAGAGCTCCTCCAAAGAAAGAGATAAGAGCCTCATTGAAGGTAAAGCGGGCGCCCGTTATCAAGTGTATGGAAAAGTCCAGGAGGAAACCGGTACACCCGCAAAAAGTTATATAGGCCAACTTTTCCACCAAAGCCGTTGTCAGCGCGGTCAACTGGAACTTTAGATAGGTCAAAAGGCCTTCCTTCCCGATTATTCCCAAAGAGGTCGAAGCAAGACTGATCCCCTCCATACCGCTGCCTGCCACGGCAGATCCTATGGCCAAGCCTTCCAGTATTCTTTCGCTGATCCCCGCGATAAAAAGTTTGCCCGTTCCGCCCATCAAACCACCCAAGAAAAATGACAATAATAAAATCGACCAGGAAATCGGTTTTCCCGTGACTTTATTTATCAAAACGTAAGCGAGAGAATCAGCCATACCATGTACCAGAAAAGTCTTGGCGAAACCGATAAAACCTAGCTTGGACCACCCCGAAACCAGTAGGGGATAGAACTGTGCGAAGCACAAAGTAGCTACGGCAACCGAACCCCCTACCACTAGACAACCTAGAAAACATTGAGCGAAGTTGAAACTGTCCCCACAGGAGAAGGCATAGTAAAGAGCATAACCGATGGCGGCGATTGACCCCAGGATTATAGCCACAACCGCTGTAGCCAACGAGATACCGAAAGCCAGAGCGATCGCCAACACCAGACAAACTATTATTGCAATCGCCGCCACAGCGGCCAACAGCGCCTGAACAAACTTGTTGGAAAAGATGAAATGGAGCACGGAGTAAATACATGACCATGTTTTCGAAGCCAGGGGAGCGACAACCGACTTGTAAAAATATCTCATCGCCCCGCCCGCTGCCCTTATCGCGCTCATCAGCAACGACCAGCTCTTGGCCAACGCTTTGCATAACAATTCCCATCCACGCTGAAGTAATCCCGAGACCTTATTTCCCAGGGACGCCAATCCCCTGAGAATGAATTTGAATGGGTTCCCGCTACTTTGAGCTTCGAGAAATTTCTCAGCTGACCTCACGTCTTCCCAGGGGCCCAGGAAGAGATTGCGGGAGGGGTCCAACAAGCTGCCATTCAAAAGCAGAAGGGGATCGATAGGGATGTCGTTGAGATACGCCCCGAAGTGGAGGTGGGGAAGGGATGTGGATTTATCCTTGCACCCATCACTTTTCCCTATGATACTCCCTTTACTCACCCGCATTCCCTTTTTTACCGAAGCCTCGGACAGAGAAACATAAGTGGTCTTAATTCCTCCAGCATGTGCTATGCTCACGCAAATACCCAAAGGGGTATTTCCAGCGAAGGTTATCGTTCCCTCTGAGCTCGCTTTTACCGGCGTACCCACAATCGCATCTATGTCTATCCCCGCATGTCCTCCCGATCCGTATGGACCCGTAGCGGGCCGGAAAGGCATAATTATCCTACCCTGCAGCGGCCATACGAAGGCGGGGGATCCGGCCCCGGAAGGAGCCGCCGAAGCCGGACTGATACAAGAGGAAAATAAGGCGAGGGTAAAGATGACGACTGAGATGAGGGCTAAGAATCTCGGGGCGTTGAGGATTTTACTCGGCAAGCCGCGGGGGAAGCCATGGCCACACAAGATGCAAGCTTCTACATCATCACAGTTTTTCCTGAGCCTGGGCTCTACGCCGTGAAGTGCCATGGACAGACTCGGGAAACCCTGTATTCTGTATCTTCCCACCTGCGGCGCTCCTTCCGAGTAAGAACGGCGTCTCAATTCACACCTCACTTTTCTTGCATAATTAGATCCCTTCCGGGTGAGAAAACTACTTTAAAGGAAATAAAAAGCAATTCAAGCAAATGGCGACATAGTGTTTATATCAATTGGCTTACTCATTCTGCTTTCTATGGACTGTCCGGTTTTTGTTGAAGGGGTCCTGTGCTTACATAAATTCTTACCCGATCACCGGCATCCAAGAGCTCCCCTCTTCTCGGTTCTTGGAGAACTATCTTTCCCTCGGGAATCACGTTGGAAGGTTCCTCCAAAACTTCCACTTTAAAACCCATCTCTCCCATGAGACGGCTCGCTTCCTTGGAGTCCAGCCCAGTAAGGTCCGGCATACTCAAGTTCATGTGGTCTTCAATGGGCGCTGATTCAATAGCTTCGCTCAATTGTGATGAGGGCTCTTTGGGAGAAGAACCGATGAAACGAATTCCTGCCAAGCAAAGGAAAAGGATCACAAGGATTAGGAGGGTCACTTTCCAAATATGCAAAGCGCTACCCCGGCGACCTCCGCGGGAGGATGCCGTCTTTTCCATATGTACTCCTGATAGGTCGCTCACCATTTTTTGAAGATTGGATACCCTTGAAGGTTTTCCTCTATAAGATTCCTGGTTATAGTTACCCGTATATCGAAAGTCTCCGCTCTCCTCCCGCCCAAGAGGCGTCGTTTCATAGAGATCGCGGGCAGGATTGGGGCGGAAGTTCATCCAAGAAGTCCCACCTCGGTAATTACCCTGACTGTTATCCTCTGCTTGGGTTAAGTCTCCGTTCTCTTCTGGATCGGAAAGAGCCCGCAAAGGACGATCGCCTGTCTTTTCAACGCTAAGAGTTCCCGAAACTGATTTATTCACAGGAAAATGCTCGCAAGGAAAGGATTGCCTAGAATGAAGCCAAATAGGCTTTTCCCCAACTAATCCGTTTTCTTCAGCACATTCAGCTCTTCTCTCACCCAACCCTTTATCCATGGTAAGAATTCCTCGCCAAGGTAAATGGCCGCCTAGAGCTTCCTCAATCTGTTCCAGAAATACTTTCGCCGAGGGATGGCGATCGGTTGGTTGGAAAGAACAGGCCTTTAAACATATGTTTTTCAACATCGTATTCTCAAAACATGACGAGAGCAGTTCCCTGCAGAGCACACCCAAAGAAAATACATCTGAGCTACGGGTGCCTTCCTCCCCTCTCAACACCTCTGGAGCCCAATAGACAGAGAGTTCTCGGAAAAGGCGATCGTCCTCGCTCTCCAAGATAAAAGAATAACCTGGCCTGAGCAGTTTGATATCTCCCGTGCGTTCCACCCATATCTGATGGGGATTTATGCCTAGAAAATATATCCCCTTGCCCTGAGCGACCGCCATCCCCCCGATGATATCCCGAAGAATTTTAAGGGATTGAGCAGGTGGAAGATCACCGCTTTCTCTCAGAAGATCCCTCAATAAGATTCCATGAGAATAATCGTTGATTACGAAAAAGTAATCTTCTTCTTGGCCCCAAGTATAGACCCTGGAGATATGGGCGCTTTTAAGAGAGAGGTTTCTTTCTAGCAGATCGATAAGGATGGCTCTATCTCTTCTCATCTGATTTGGAAATATCAGATCTACCATTACCTGTGTGCCTAGGAGATGATAATGAGCGAGATAACTTTGAAAAATATCGCCTTTTTCCTTTAGCGCTATCAATGTGTACTTGCCATCGACGGTTTTGTTAATCATCTTATATACCTCTATTATATATTTTATATAAATCAACTTATATAACTATAACAACTTACCTTTATTGTCAAGAAGTTTTTTAAATTTTCTATGAACTTTTTTGAAAATATTTCGGAAAAATCTCTGAAAAAGATATCTGGACGATGAAAAGTCGAGGGGCGATTGTTTTTTCACACACATCCGGCAGAGGCTCATTGGATGGGAGGGGAGACCATCTTGGGTGTCTAAATAGCTCAGGGGTCCAAATAGCTAAATGGAGTTGTACTTCGAAGATTAAGGACGCAAATCACCATAAACATCCGCTCCATAGAATATAATTAATGTGGATTAGTACGTTCCAATCAATGAATGGGATTCAACCATGGATTGGGAAAACTTCATCCTAGGAAGTGTCTGTATCGTTTGGGGATGCATCGCAATAGCCTTCCGTAAAGAACTCTATAAGCTGGCGAAAGAGAGCGGGAGGGGCCTAAAGGATATTCGCATACTGAGGCCCTTGATCATTTTCCTCTGCTTCGCTTTGCCAATCGCTGGATTATATCTAATTCTGATGAGAGGAATATTATAGACGAGTCAAAACAATATCATAAGTAAGTGGCTTCCCACTTGTTACAATGCTATATGGCCGATTACATTGTTTTTCGTTTTAAGTGTTTATTTTTGCCATAAGTGCGGTCAAATTGGCGTGATACCGCAGGTACCTTATGCGGCGTCTCCTCTATAGAAATTTTAAAGTTTGTAAATATATATTTTGCCTTATTTTGCCTCGCGCTCGACATGTCTTGAGCCAGTTTATATATCAAGATTTAAATATCACCCCTTCTCTTATCGGAACAACGCAACTCCTCGCTGTGCATAAATCGTGCTTGTTTCAACATAACGAACGTGCGATGTTGGGGCTAAGTTCCCTGGGGCGAGGAGGTTAAGGAGGAGAGCATCAGAAACCTGCATCGAAGGCATATGCCATCGTTCTAGGAGGTGAGTGGCAAAACTTTTCTTAAGGATATTTATAGGAGCTCGCTATTGATGAGATAACATCACGGTAGATTTTTATCATGATAAATCGCTCATTTTTTAATTTAGCATCGCGGTATTCCATTAGATGGATTTATTTCTCAAGATTCACTTTACTTTCTTTATGCGCATCTTTTTATTTACACTTCTGCTTCCTACTAGTTGAACAATACCTCACTTCGGGGATAAGAACTTTTGGAAGAGTCTTGGATTGCTTTAACTTTTACCAGAGAGATTTTGTTTTGATTCCTAGACGGAATTAAAACAAAAGCTCGCTTTCCACCGAGCGCGTGTGATAATATCCCTTTCTGAATCGTGGGCTCATCATCAACTTGATGTGGAAAGGTATAGTGCTTCTCACCCCCTCAATTTCGAACTCGCTCAACGCTTGCAGGGTTAGCCTGATGGCCTCTTCCCGGTCCCTTCCATGCACGATCAGCTTGGCTAAAAGCGAGTCGTAATTAGGGGAGATACGATAACCCTGGTAACAGTGCGTATCTACTCTCAAGTGCGGCCCCCCCGGCACTGTCCATCTCTCGATAACCCCCGGTGTAGGCATAAAATCCCTCTCTGGGTCTTCCGCGTTTATCCTGCATTCTATGGCATGTCCTTCCATACGTAGCTCTTCCTGGCTGAAACTCAGAGGCTCGCCCATAGCCACTTTAATCTGCTCCACCAGGATATCTTTTCCGGTAATCATCTCAGTTACAGGGTGCTCTACCTGAATACGCGCGTTGAATTCCATAAAATAGAAATGATTATCTTCATCCAGTAAAAATTCCATGGTCCCAGCAGAGTTATAATTGATGGAAGCGGCTCCTCTCACCGCCGCTTCCCCCATCTTTTCCCTCAAATCTGGCGTTACCGCCGGGGAAGGGGATTCTTCCAGCAATTTCTGATTTCTCCTCTGGATGGAGCATTCCCTCTCAAATAGATGGATCACATTACCATGATGGTCGCCTAGAACCTGGATCTCCACGTGCCTCGCGTTCCTTAAAAATTTCTCAATGTATATCTCCTCGGATCCGAAGGCACTCCTGGCTTCCGCTTTCACCAGGGGAAGTGAACGAATCAATTCCTGACGGTCGTTGACTATCCGCATTCCCTTCCCGCCTCCGCCCAGCGAAGCCTTTATTAGAACCGGGAAACCTATTTCCTCAGAGATTTTTAATGCGGCGGACTCGTCCAGATCCGAGGAGGAATACCCGGGAAGAACCGGGACCCCCGCTTTACCCATAGCTTCACGAGCTTTAGCTTTATTTCCCGTGAGGGCCATGGCATCCGGATCGGGACCAATAAACACGATATCCGCGTCCCTGCATGCCCTGGCAAACTCCTCGTTCTCCGCTAAAAAACCATAGCCCGGGTGAATGGCGTCGGCACCGCTTATCTCCGCCGCTCCGATGACGTTCTGAATATTTAGATAAGATTCCGCGCTGGCAGGGGGACCAACACAGACCTTTTCGTCCACGTATTTCAGATGAAGGCAATCGGTGTCAGCTTTGGAATATACCCCTACCGTCTCCAAGCCTAGTAACTTACACGCCCTTAAGACACGCAGAGCGATCTCCCCCCGATTGGCGATCAGTACTCTCTTAAACAAGGCTCAAACCCCCCGGGGTTCGATCTCCATCAAAACCTGATCGTACTCCACCCCTTCTGCGTGTTCCACCAGGATTCGTTTGATCTTTCCCGATACCGGTGAGGGTATCTCGTTGAACAGCTTCATAACTTCCACAATGCAGAGGGTTTGTCCTTCCTCCACCTCGTCTCCTTCCTCCACATAAGGTGGCGCGCCTGGAGAAGGAGTACGGTAGAAGGTGCCCACCAGGGGAGACCTCACCTGGATTAACTTCATATCCTCAACGGCTGTAGCGGTAGTCTCCCTTCTGGGCGCCGTGGAAATACCAGCTGGAGCTGCGGCTACTTCTCTTGTCGCGCCCTCTCCCATGCTGATAGTGATGCTCATATTTTGAAATATATTCGCGATCTCCTGGGTCACCCTGGTAATAATATCTTCCACCACCTCCCCCATAGACCTTTCCTCTAAATACTTGCGTTCCCTCCTCTCCATCTGCTTGATCGGAGCCTCCTCATCATCGATAACAGGATTCTTTCTCCACTCAAAGAACTTAAGTGCTATATCGGGAAAGATGGCATAAGATATATAATCTTCCTCCTTCTCCACCAAGCTAGGATCCAGCTCCCTCTTGGCTTTGGGCATTTCCGGTTCTAGTACATCCGCCGGTCTCACCGTTATGGGTTCCCCTCCTTTTAGGGCTCTGCGTTTGAGCTCCTCGCTGATGGGGCCAGGAGGCCTGCCATAATATCCTTTGACATAGTTCTCCACCTCCCGGGGAATGATTTTGTATCTCTCGCCCAACAGGACGTTAAAGACCGCCTGGGTACCCACTAGTTGACTGGTGGGTGTGACCAGAGGAGGATAACCCATGTCTCTCCTTACTATAGGGATTTCCTCTAACACCTCCTCTAAGCGATCCAAGGCGTTCTGTTGCTCTAGTTGGGCGATTAAGTTGGTGGCCATCCCCCCAGGAATCTGATGGGATATCACCGTTATATCGATCAAAGGTTGTTCCTGCCCCATGAGTTTCCGGTTCTGCGCAACCACCTCGAAATATTCCGACACGTCTCTTATCGCCTCGAAGTTGAGACCCAGTTCATATTGGGTATCTCGCAGGCAGGCCACCATGGTCTCCACCGCGGGCTGGCTGGTATAAAGAGAGAGCGGTGCGGCTGCGCAATCGATAACATCCGCCCCCGCCTCGATGCCTTTGATATAGGAATTGGAGGCCATGCCCGTGGAAGCATGAGAATGCAACTGAATGGGGACTTTTACCGCCTCTTTCAACTTGCTTACCAGCTCATAAGCCACGTAAGGGGCTAATATCCCGGACATATCCTTTATGCAAATGGAATCCGCGCCCATATCCACCAAGGTCCGCGCCACACCCACAAAGTGCTCTACATTGTGGACCGGGCTGATAGTGTAGCTAAGAGTGCCTTGGGCATGTGCCCCTTCCCTCTTTATTATCTCTATGGATTTCTCCATATTCCTGGTGTCATTGAGGGCGTCAAATACCCTGATGATGTCTATACCCCCCGCGATAGCTCTCTTAATAAACTCCTCCAGTACGTCATCGGGATAGTTACGATAACCCACCAAATTCTGCCCTCTCAAAAGCATCTGTAATTTGGTTCGCTTGAATTTTTCCCTGATGCGATAGAGACGATCCCAGGGGTCCTCATGTAGAAATCTCATGCAAACGTCGAAAGTTGCGCCTCCCCAAACCTCCACGGAATGATATCCCACATCATCGATACGCTCGGCGATGGGAAGGATATCAGTCAATCTCATGCGGGTGGCCCATAAGGATTGATGTGCATCCCTTAAAGTGGTATCGGTGATCCCTACATGTCGTTTTTTTTCTTCCAATATGACCTCCAGCTCGGGCAAAATTTTACACAATATTATTTAAGCGGAATTTCTCATCTGCGAACTTAAGGCAAGCGATAGAGCTATCAATTTATCCATATGTATTATATCACCGACAGCCGCCTCGAAACCTCATACAAATGGATTATCGGCGTTCTCAAAACCCCGCTAAATTTTGACTATTCTAAATGAGCTAAAGGCCAGAGAGGCCGCCAAAGCTTTTAGGACATCCACCAGAATAAAGGGTTTTATCCCTAGTGCATAAGCTAGAACCATGCTCTTTCCATGTAGCCCTAGCCAGGAAGCCAGCCATCCGGCTCCCAGCAAGTAGATGACCGCCAGCCCACTCAAACAGGCGAGAAAAGCTCCCGACATTTTATATCTTCCCCTCACGAGGATGGTGTGACTGATTATCCCCACACACCCCGACGCCACCACAAAACCCCACAGGTATCCCCCAGTGGGCCCGAAGAGCACCTGGGGTCCCGTATAGGGAGGAGCCGCGAAGAAGGGGGCCCCGCAGAGCCCAGCGAGGAGATAGAGCATCTGACTTACCGGTCCCCACACCGGTCCCAGCACTAGCCCAGAGAGCAATACGAAGAAGACTTGCATGGTAACGGGAACTGGCGTAAGGGATATGCGGATTATCGCACCTATTCCGGTGAGCGCCGCGAAGAGCAAAGCGGGAACCACGCCCTCCCGCAATATCGAGATATCCTTCGACTTTACCGCGCTAGCCAATCCTTTATACATATGTGCCACCCCTGCTAACTAAATCGTAATATCTGTTTATAGAAAATTTTTTTCACTGTCAATAGATTGAAAGAAAATATTGAAAAAATATGCTCAAGAACCGTTTATTTCTGAATATTCGCTCTCGCAAATGTATTATTTCACATATTATTACATATTGTTAATAATATTATTCTTCTGCTTTTTACATCACACCCAACCGATCCTCCACGAAGATCATAACGTCAAGCTGCTGCCCCATTAAAGGTGCCTTCAGAGACGCCCAGAATCAATCAGGCAGTCCCTGCCCTGTCAAGATGGGAAAACAACCTCCCATCCTATGAAACACATTGACAGAGATTGAGAAGAAATGGGACGTGTCCGTTTCCCGCCCCCCATCTCAAATGAACGTTCATACGTTCTAAACACCTTCATGGCTAAAACGTATCATTGAAAATACCAAAAAGGATATATAATATCTCATAAGGAGTGTGATTACGCATGATATCTTATGAACAACCACTTTACCGCCCACCTTGTGAAGCAGGCAGTCTGATTATACAAGTGACCCTGGGATGCCCCCATAACCGCTGTACCTTCTGCGGGATGTACAAGATGAAGAAGTATCAAGTGAGGGACGCAGAAGAGGTAAAAGCGGATTTGAGGAAAGCCCGCATCATCTACAGTTATGTGGAATCTATCTTTCTCGCCGATGGCAATACCATAGCCATGAACTCGGAGAAGCTGGCCGAGATCATCGCTTACGCGCGCGAGCTCTTTCCCGAGACTAAACGAGTTTCTAGCTACGGCGGAGGCAGGTTCCTGAAGGGGAAATCGCCTGAAGCCCTGAAGAGACTGGCGGAAGCCGGACTGGACACCATTTATTTCGGTTTGGAGACCGGAGATGACTACATCCTTAACAAGGTAAACAAGGGAGTAACCTCGTCTGAAATGGTAAAAGCCGCATTGAAAGTAAAGGAAGCAGGCATCGTTCTCAGCGTGTACATTCTTCTTGGACTGGGGGGAGAAAGGTTTTGGAGGCAACATGCCGAGAACACTGCGATCGCCCTCAACCAGATGCAACCTAACTATATACGCCCCAGAACCCTGTATTTGCTTCCCGGAACCCCACTCCATGAAGAGAAACAGCGCGGTGAATTCGAGGAAGCCTCGGGGGAGACTATCATGCGGGAGCTGCGCTTGATGCTGGAGATGTTAGAGGTAGAAGAGTCATATTTTCTCTCCGATCACGTCTCCAACTACATACCGGTTTACGGCCTCCTTCCCAGGGACAAGGGAAAGATGCTAGAGATGATCGATCAGGCTCTCTCCGAACCCGATCGTTATCTGGCGCCGCGGATACTTACCCACCTCTGACCGAAAGCAAAGGATAGCTGACGCAGCCCAAGGAAGCCTCTTCCAAATTCGAGGATGTATAGTTCTGAGCTCCATATAGCCGCGCCAAGGATTTTCAATAACGTCTCTTGTAATCAGCGCAGGATGTGGCATTGGGCCTTTGAGGGTTAGCGCATGCCCCTGGATAATCGAACATGCAACTATCGCAGAGGAACTTCTTCCCTCTAAAAATTTCTTTTATCCTTACCCAGATAGACATAATGCAAGTATAGTTTCGGGAATGGCCAAGAATCAATGGGAATAGCCAATCCACCCTGACGAATAAATCTCCGCGAGGCGTTGACAATATTACAAAATCTTAGGCCAAAGCCGATTTTAACCCACCGGGAAAACTGTACTACCAGGACCTATACTACCAGACCTCTGCGAAGAGCTGACGCCACCGCCTCGGTTCGATCTTTTACCCCCAATTTCTCGAAGATATGGGCTATATGGGTTTTCACCGTCTGGGTGCTTATATAGAGCTTGCTGGCAATCTCCTTGTTGGTGAACCCATCTGCCAGCAATTGCAGAACTTCCAACTCTCGATCGCTCAAACCATAGGTCTCCCGTTGGCTCTTTGCCATATGGCTGTATTCTTTTATCAGGTGAGCCTGAGCTTTGGGATGCAGAGACGCGTCTCCCCGATGAACTTCGCGAATAGCCCTGGTTAATTCATCAATGCTGGTGTTCTTGAGAACGTATCCCGTTGCTCCCGCCTTGATTGCCTCATATACATAGCCCTCTTGGTCCAACATGGTCAGCATGATTACTTTTACATCAGGAAGCTTATCTCTAATCATGCGGGTAGCCACTATTCCATTCGTTCCCGGCATGCTGATATCCATGAGGATAACGTCTGGCGATATATCCTTGGCTTTATGGAAAGCCTCATCCCCACTGGAAGCTTCCCCCACCACCTCGATATCCGCCTGTAGGGATAGTATGTTCTGTAGCGCCTCCCTCACAAGCTTATGATCATCAACTACCATAACTCTGATGGCTGCCAATCCTCTGCCTCCTCGCTACCTCTTTATAATGTTCTCTAGAGGTATTGAAATGAAGATTTGAGTCCCTTCCCCGGGTTCCGAATCGATGGTCATCTCCCCTCCAAAGAATTCAACCCGCTCCTGCATCCCCAAAAGCCCATAACATTTAGATAGATCTCTATCCGGAGACTTAACTAAAAAGCCTTTCCCATCGTCCTGAATGGTCAATTTCAGCAGTCCGTCCTCCGCTCGCAATCCTATAAGTCCCAGGCGACAGCCCGAATGTTTAGCCATATTGCTCAATCCTTCCTGGAAGATACGATAGATGGCGTTTTCCGCTTCCGGCTTCAGCGGTGGGAGGGAGTTCTCCATCTGTAAATCGATGGCAAAAGGTAGGTTGGGTTCTAAGGATTTCACATAAAGCTCCAACGATTTGAAAAGGCCCAGATCGTCCAGCATAGCCGGACGTAGCCCTCCCACGATCCTCCTCGTCTCGTTAATGGAAGAATCAATAATTCTGCGCACCTCCTCCATGGCCATAAATACCCCTTGGGGTATATCTTGAAGGCTGGCTATGGCGTACTGTTGCAGGTAAAGGGCGCTTACCAGATCCTGGATGATTCCATCATGTAATTCCGTGGCCAACCTTCTTCTTTCCTGTTCTTGGGCGGTGACCACGCGATGCAGTAGCTCTTTGTGGACTTCTTCATCACGCCTCAAGCTCTCGTACAGGCGGGCATTTTCGATAGCTATTGCCGCCTCGTTACAGAGCGCTTTTAATAGGTCCGCCTCCTCGGAATTGAGAAACATGGAAGTATTCTTGGTCAAAGTGAGCACCCCTATGAAATCATCCCTTGCCACCAGAGGGAAAATATAGATGCTCTTCTGCCGGGACAATGGCTCAGTGGCTTCATTGGCAAAAATCGAAGTGTCTTCGATTTTTACATATTCATTCCTCTTCATAAGCCTGTCGACGTTTTCGGGTCCAAGCAGCTCCAGAGGATACTCAAAAAGGGCTCCCTCCGTCTCTGAAACAAAGACATGACTCTTCGCCGCGGAGTGGCGCAGAATTCTCTTCTCCGCATCCAACAGGCTTATCCCACACAAACTGAGGTCGAAGAGGAGTAGAATTTTTTCCACAATGATATCCAGAACCTCCTGAAGGTCCAACGTGGAGATAATAGCCTTGGTGACATCGTAGATGGTAGCCAGCTGCAGTTTCCTGACCAACTCCAATCGTTGAAGCATCTGCCTCTCCCTCTCCTGAGGCTGAAGAATCTTTTCCACGATGGCGCCCAGACTCTTGAGATCAAAAGGTTTGGTGATGTAGTCGATGGCGCCCCCGCTATAACCCCTCAACTTATCCGCGTCCCCGGTGCGCGCAGTGATCACCACCACGGGGATGTCCCTGGTAGTTTGGCATTCCTTCAGGTGATAAAGTACCTCCCAGCCATCCATGCGGGGCATCATTATATCCAGGAAAATAACGTCTGGGGTTTCTTCCTTGGCTTTCTGTAAAGCCTCAAAGCCGTCATAGGCTGGAATTACCTGATAACCATAGGATTTCAGTTTCATGGACATAATGTGAACCACATCGGGTTCATCATCGGCTATCAAAACTTTTGCCTCTCTCTTGTCAGCGTTTTGCCTCTCTACCATTTCTTTATACTTAATTCTCCGGATTCCAGCCTTACCTAATGGTTTGGGCGGTCTCATCAATGAAACGCGATTACATCATTATATTCGGCAAAAGAGGGGAAAAATAAAGCCGGCTGTTTGATGTCTAATTGAACCGTCCAAATATCTCTGCCTCAACCCCGCTTTCCTGAATTAAACTGAAGGCACGAGTCGACTCTTCGAGATAGCTAACCATTGCTTATGATAATCTTCGCTCATAAACTCCATAATTAATCAAAAAGTGAGATGGATGGCGAGTTGAAATATTATGAAGCGATGATCTTCAACATCCTAATTGAGCGAAAGACCGCCCTTTCCTTTCATGGTAGAATGGTCTCAAACGGATCCTGCGGTGGAGGAGGTAATCACATGTCTTACGCCAATATAAACGAAATATGGATTAGGTACCTGGAAACCCGTTGCCAGACCGCCATTAAAGCCTTGTCCAAAAAAGGTTATGACGCCAGATTCGCGGCCAACCGCGATAAGGCGGTGGAAAATATTCTCAACATCATACCAGCGAACGCCGAGGTTGGGTGTGGTGGCTCGGTTACCGTGCGTCAATTGGGAATACTGGATCGGCTTCGGGAGCGGGGAAATCAGGTATGGGCTCACGAGCCCCAGATGAGCTTCGAGGAAGCTCTTGAGGTAAGAAGAAAGGCTATACACAGCCAATTTTATCTCTCGTCCAGCAACGCCATAACTCTCAAAGGGGAGTTAGTAAACACCGATGGCTTCGGCAATCGAGTGTCAGCCATGATCTTCGGCCCTCCCACGGTAATCGTGGTGGCGGGAGCCAACAAGCTAGTGGCCGACCTAGATCAAGCTTTCCAGCGCATCCGGAGCGTGGCGGCGCCAGCCAACGCCATCCGTTATAATCTGGACCTACCCTGCGTGAAGAAGGGAGAATGCGGCGACTGCAACTCCCCTTTAAGCATCTGCTGTATCACTTCTATATTGCACCGCAAGCCCATGCTCACTGATTTCAAGGTAATATTGATTCCCGAAGAATTGGGGTTTTAGCCCAAGTCCCATATAAAACCGTGAAATTTATTTCTCCACCTTTTTAGGTATTTAGGACAGAACTAGGCTCCTCCCTAAAACCCCTCCTGAAAAAAGACATACATATAGCGCCAATCGCCCAATCACGAAACAGGGAATTGGCCCATAAGACGATTGTGTTTCTCACCAGAGGGGTAATGATGCCGGCTAGCATAGGGGGCTTTTTCGCCATTCTTATACTAGTCGTTTGAAAATTAGAAGTTAAAAATTTTTGATTGAAGTGATAGCGAAATTCCCAAATATACCCATAAGTTGGTAACAGTGATTAGCGATAGGAAATTTTTACTGAAAACCTAAGAATCAACAAAGCTTTGACCCGTTAATGACCTTTTGCGCAACGATCCCCCACGTCTTGCTTATCCTCGAGATTTTTCTTGCCAGTCCAGCCTAATATAAGCAGCCGATAATTTATTCTTGGTTGCCTGGGGACAAGTTTGTTCAATCTATTCTGGTCGGACGGCTAATATATAAACTCAATTTATTCTGGGGAATAAGGGTATAAATAAGCTCGCCAATCTCACCTGGTCTTCTCCCATTTTTCCAGGTAAGCGACTTGGGAGAGTGTGGATCCCTCCTCTATCTCCGCCCTCAGACGATTCTCTTTCTCCAGCACGTCCATAGCTCGATTGGCCATCTCTACCACTTTGTCGCGAGGAATGACAATCACCCCATCATCGTCCCCCACAATCCAGTCGCCGGGGAAAACCTTCCTTCCCCCACAAGTTATGGGTACATTGATTTCGCCGAATCCCTTGGGTTCTCCCGCAGTGGGAGTGATCAGCCGGGAGAAGGCAGGAAACTGAAGGCGCCTGATCTCCACGGTATCGCGGATGGCGCCATCGATAACCACCCCGCTTATTTTTCTCTGAAGACAGCTATGAGTTGCCAATTCCCCCCAAAGAGCCGGGCCTACTCCTCCCGCGTCGATCACGATCACCTCCCCTTCCCTGGCAACATCTATGGCTTCCACCGGTTTGGACCAGTCGCCAGGATAAGCCCGCACAGTGACCGCTGGTCCCACCATCTTTAGGCCAAAGCTTATGGGAAGGATACCCTCCATCTCTCCACTACGGTGCATGGCGTCGGAGATATTGGGTGTGGAAACCTGCATGAGGATTTCCCTCACGTTCTCCAGGTTTACTCGTTTGTAAAGGTCGGTTTTGATCTCCACTCCGGTGAGCATGGCTTTCTTTATCTCTCGAGCCGCCTGGCGGGCGTCCTTGCTCTTGATAATGGCGCCCCCCACAATCACGATGCTTGCCCCGAACTTCACCGCTTTGGCCGCAGTCTCCGAATTGATGCCGCCAGCTACTGCCACTGGGATGTTTACTGAATTGGCCACGACTTTTAATCTCTCGAAAGGGTCCCCACCATGCATCTGCACGTCTATGGCAGTGTGAACAGCGATATAATGGGCGCCCGCAAGCTCCGCCGCTCGAGCTCTCTCCGCTGGGTCTCGTACCTCGATGAGGTCTACGATGATCTCCGCCCCATAATTATTCGCTGCCTCCACACATTCCTTTACAGTCGCGTCGGAAGCCGCTCCCAGCACATCGATGATATTAGCCCCTGCCTTAGCCGCAGCCTCCACCTCGGCGCGCCCAGCGTCCATGGTCTTCATGTCCGCGACGATCACTCGGTTGGGGAAGCGCCGCTTCAATTCCCTCACGGCGTTAAGGCCCTCGCTTTTGATCAGAGGGGTTCCCGCTTCGATCCAGTCGGCTCCACCCTCCACGGCCTCTTCCGCCACTTTAATGGCGCGCTCCAGGTCAACGAAATCCAAAGCCACTTGCAGGATAGGTCCGTCTATTCTCATGGGAAGATTATAACATTGTATATCGCATATTCGATACGTTTGCCTGGCTGAAATTATAGACGATAATATGGACGATAAATGGGGCGGTTGATGAATTTATCCGTTTGGAATCAAAAGAGGAATTAGCCTTTAATATCGAGTTAATTAAATGAAGCACATCCTAGGATCTCATATATCTTTCCTTAAGAACATCTACAGGTAGCGATTCAAGCATTATGCATTTTTACGATAAAGCCTCTTATGTTATCAGAAGCTGAAAGCCTCCACTTATTTTCACCTTTTTATCGTCATGAGACAATATATTTATCAGTCATATCCCCCATAGTTTTTTACGACATGTAATAAAATTTAATAGACTTAATAATTCATGTTTTTATCGCCCAAACGTTTTCAACTAGCCACTTCTCACGCTCACAGTGAGGTCCCCATTATCTTTAAGTTCCCATTCTCTGACGGTGTCCTCTTTTCTTGTAATCAATTCATAGAGACCTTGTAACGTTCCCACCATCAACAGGTGGATACAGGAGTTCTCAATGGTCACGGTGGCATGTTGTTCATCAATTTCCATCTGGGTGAGCATGCCCAGTCCCCTAATCGCCATCATGCGTTTGAAGCCCTCAGGGGTTATCTCCTGCCAATCCTTCCTGGACATGGTCTCTCTAACGAAACGGCGCTGCGCCTCGATGACCGCGTCCGGAATGGTCTCGCCCAGTTCCGACTCTAGTTCCTTAAAGACTGCCTCCAGTCCTACATTCCCATAAAGGGCCATTCTCCTTCCCGTCTCCGGATCGGTGATAATGCCATCCTGGAGGTTCCAGCGAAAACTCGCTACTTCCTTGGGAATTCCACATGCTGGGCACCTCTCCATAGAGATACTTCCCGGCTTGAGTAGATAGCGCTTTACATGTAACCTCTCTCGGAGTTCCGGAGGATGAACGCCTATCCGGACGACAATCTTGTATGTATCCTCGCTAACCTTCTCGCTCTCTACCGTGCACTCCCTTCCAGTGGCCGCCTCCATTCCGCCCAAATTGTCCCCTTGGAAAAAAAGGAAGGAGTAAGGATTGCGCACGGTAATGACCATGTAGTCTTCACTCCCAAAACGCCTGTATATCTCCTCCACCCGCACGTCTCCGTAACCGTATGCCTTAGCTATATTGGCCATCCTTTTGGCTATAGTCGCTGGTCTCGCCAAGTAAATCGCCTTTCTCACAACAGCTGGAATCATCTTCTCTAAATATTCTTTGGTGAGCCTGCTCTTGCACTCCACCACTATACGCCCGATGGGCAAGCCGATGATCTCCTCGATACCTGTGAATAAACGGTCCAAGTTATCCGACTCGTAAAAGATCATACGGTGTTCAGGATCCTTGGTCTCGTAGATCACTCCATTGTTATCCCAGGTTTGCCCATTGCTTACCAGCAACGGTACCCCACAAACTTTACAAACTTTTATCCTACTCATATGCTTCTCTCTCCTATCGCCCTAATACATAAATCAATTACCAACGACTATAACAAGAATGGCCTATCCCTTACATTTCTCCGCCATAAAATTTACGTATATAAATATCGGCTGTAATTGAACTTTCAATAACTATTTTGTATACTTCACCAATATATTCTTTCCAGGAAATTTAAACACGTCCTTCTAAATATATTCATTCTACTCAACTTTTAACGGACCCAATATTCGCCGTAATCAGCCCACCCGCTAGACAACACCTGTGTTTCGTCAATTATTGGTTCTGCCCATCTGTAACCACTCTAAATAGACCGGTAACAGATCATTCTAGAGACAATCCTGTCTCTGACAATAGCTTAAGAAAGCTGATAGAATAATGTTCGTGATTTAAGCATGAATCTATGAGGTGAAAGAGAAAATGGAGATAAAGGAGACGAGAATACTTAAGATCGGACAGATCGGATGCGGAACCGTGGGTTCCGGTGTATTCAAAATCCTTGAGGAAAATCGCCAGCTGATAGCCAACCGCACCGGTTGTGATCTGGAGGTTAAGAAGATCGCGGTGCGGGACTTTTCCGACCCTCGATATGTGGAAGTACCTGAACGACTTCTCACCACCTCTGTCGAGGAAATTTTGGATGACCCTGAAACAGACATGGTGGTTGAGGTGATAGGGGGAATAGAACCCGCCCGTTCCTTTATCATACGAGCTATCTCCAATGGTAAGCATATCGTTACCGCCAATAAGGAGCTGATGAGCACCCACGGAGAGGAGTTGCTCGCCCAAGCTGAACAAGCGGGGGTGACCATCGCCTTCGAAGCCAGCGTGGGCGGAGGCATACCTATAATCCACCCTTTAAAGGAGGGTCTGGCGGGAAATAGGATCCTAAAGATATTAGGCATCGTAAACGGCACAACCAATTACATACTGAGCAGAATGAGCAGTGAGAATCTCCCATTTCAGGAAGCCTTGCGCCAAGCGCAGCGGAAGGGTTACGCAGAAGCGGATCCTTCCGCCGACATTGAGGGTCGGGACGCCGCCGCGAAACTCGCCATCTTAGCTTCCATCGCCTTCAACGTGAGGGTGCGCCTGGACGACGTATACACCGAGGGGATCTCCAATATCACCCAGGATGACATATTCTTCGCCCGCGAACTAGGCTATACCATCAAGTTGCTGGCCATAGCCAAGAACGAGGAAGACGGCATCAGCGTCAGGGTGCATCCCACCATGATTCCCCTTTCCCATCCTCTTGCCTCCGTGCACGACGTCTTCAACGCCATCTTCGTCACCGGCGACATGGTGGGCGACCTTATGTTCTATGGCCAGGGAGCGGGAAGCCTACCTGCGGCCAGCGCCGTAGTGGGAGATATCATCTACGTGGCGCGCCATCATTTTCAAGGAGCGAAGGGCATCGGATGCACCTGTTTCGACTCCAAGCCCATCAAGGACATGGGATTGACCGTCTCCCGCTATTACATGCTGTTCGACGTGCCGGACCGCCCTGGAGTTCTGGCAAAAATAGCCGGTGTTTTTGGCGAAAATCAAGTGAGCATCAAATCAGTTATCCAGCACGGGACGGGCTCAAAAGCTAAAATCGTATTAATCACCCACACGGTCAAAGAGGAAAGTATCAACGCAACTATAAAAGGGTTGGAGGCTCTTCCGGTGATCAACCAAATCTCCAGCGTGATTCGAGTGGAAGATACCGAGGGTGATGAATGATGGATATGGATAAAGACGTGCATAAGGATAGGAACTGGAAAGGAGTGATCGAAGCCTATCGGGATTTTTTACCAGTCGGCGAAAAAACCCCGGTAGTGACCCTTCTGGAAGGAAATACCCCTCTTATAAGGGCCAAATATATTAGCCAGCAACTCGGCGTCGATGTATACCTTAAATATGAAGGCTTAAACCCCACCGGTTCCTTCAAGGACCGGGGCATGACCATGGCTATCAGCAAAGCTTTAGAGGACAAAGCCAAGGCGGTTATCTGCGCTTCTACGGGGAATACCTCCGCCTCTGCCGCGGCTTACGCCGCCCGCGCTAGATTGGATTGCGTGGTGCTCATCCCGGAAAAAGCCATCGCTCTGGGTAAGCTAGCCCAAGCACTCATCCATGGAGCAAAAGTTGTTGCGGTGGAGGGAAACTTCGACCAAGCTCTGAAGATGGTGGTGGAGGTTTCCCGCAATTATCCCATCGTTCTGGTAAACTCCCTCAATCCCTTCCGCATAGAGGGACAGAAAACCGGCGCATTCGAGATCTGCGATAAATTGGGAAGGGCTCCTGATTACCATTTCATTCCTGTGGGAAACGCTGGCAATATCACCGCCTACTGGAAAGGCTATCGCGAGTACTATCAGGCGAAAAAAATTGACAGTCTGCCGCGCATGATGGGCTGGCAGGCCGAGGGCGCAGCCCCTATCGTGCTGGGAAGGGTGGTGGAGAAACCTGAGACCATCGCCACCGCAATTCGCATAGGCAATCCCGCCAGTTGGAAGCACGCGGAGCGAGCGGCACGGGAATCGGAAGGCGCGATCGACATGGTAAGCGATGATGAAATTCTTACAGCTTATAAATTATTAGCCAATCGGGAGGGCGTCTTCGTAGAACCAGCCTCAGCGGCGTCGGTGGCTGGGTTATATAAATTCCACCGCAGCGGCAAGCTTCCAGCGGGAGCCCTAGTGGTATGTGTCCTCACCGGACATGGTTTAAAGGACCCCGACCGCGCCATTCTCTCTGTTGAGGAGCCTAAGAAAATAAAGGCTGACATGGAATCTCTCTTGCGATTTCTGGGGTTTTAAGTGGGAGATTTATATGCCTATTACATTCTGATTATAAACTGGAGAGGATTATTAACTTGCGCGAATTCTCAAACTCAAGAACTAGGCACAAACGAGGCGCATACTTTACTTAGGATGCAGGAAGGTTGTTCTCCCTAGTTCATTTGTCCATCGAATGACAGAGGGAATGAAGCAACTTGAAGAATTTGAAGTATAAGTGAGAGCTGTATATGAGCAAGTATTTAATGGTCGTGCCTGATGGAGCCGGGGATTACCCCTTGAAAGAACTGGGGGGGCGGACCCCACTGGAAGTGGCAGACATCCCCAACATGGATTTCATCGCTCGCAAGGGTATCTCCGGTACCGCGGTTACCATCCCTTCCGGCTTGACTCCGGGAAGTGACGTTGCCAACCTTTCCCTTCTAGGTTACGATCCGGCGCGCTATTACACTGGGAGAGGCCCCATAGAAGCGGCAAGTATGGGGGTTCAACTTCGGGAAGGGGAATATGCTTTCCGCTGCAATCTAGTGACAGTGAATGAAGACACCCTTTTAGACTACAGCGCCGGGCATATATCCTCCCAAGAAGCTGAAATATTGATAAGGGATGTGCAAGGGGCGCTCGGCGGCCCAGGAATCGCTTTTTATCCCGGGGTAAGTTATCGCCACCTCTTAGTCCTCGAGGGAGACTTTGCGGAAGTGGATTGTTACCCACCCCACGACGTGGTGGGAATGCCCTTAAGAGATATCCTGCCCAGGGGAAAGCGCTCCTCCTTGTTGCTGGAACTAATGGTGAGATCCAGAGAAATATTAGAGGCTCATCCGGTGAACATAAGCAGAAAAAAGAGAGGGGCGCCACCTGCCAACTCTATCTGGCCCTGGGGACAGGGTAGAAGTCCTCAACTCCCTTCATTACGGGATAAGTACGGCATAAAGGGCGCGGTTATAACTGCAGTGGACCTCATCAAAGGCCTGGGGAAATGCGCGGGGATGGAAGTGCTCGAAGTCGCCGGAGCCACCGGTTATTTCGACACCGATTACGCGGCGAAGGCGGCATACGCTCTCGCGGGTCTGGATCATAACGACTTAATATTCATCCATATAGAAGCCCCTGATGAAGCGGGTCATCAGGGAGATATAAAGAGAAAGATCGAGGCCATCGAGGAGATTGACCGTAAAATTGTGGGGACTATCTTGGAAGAAATGCACCGGAAAAGCGAGGACTTTCATATACTGGTCGCGCCCGACCATTTAACCCCCATTACCGTGCGCACGCACGTAGCGGAGCCAGTTCCCGTGGCTCTATACCATCCTCGGATAAGAGCGGATGCCTCTACCTCCTTCAGCGAAAAGGAGGCGCGCAAGGGAAGCCTTCGCGACTACCCGGGTCCCAATTTGATGGATCTACTCCTTAATCCATAAATTTTCTTATGCAACAGCTCTCTAATCGATATATCTCATTTTTACTGCGTGATGGAACGCACACCATATAATCACCATTTCCGAGCTCACAACACAACAGCTTCTACGCCTTGGACCGCAAAGGCTACCTATAAAAATGCCCTACTTTTCCACCTTTTCAAAGAGATAAAGATCGCCCACTTGATATG